>JAZQOI010000082.1:0-5462 GCA_045627745.1 Lachnospiraceae bacterium
CCGCTTGGCCTCCGACTTGCCAAGGAAATTATGCACTGCGCAAGTGCTTGGAATAGGATAATCAGAAACACCCTGTTCAAAATAGCTTGTATTTGAAAGAGCATCCATTATCTCGAAGCCCTTGATGTAAGGAAGCATCATCTCCTTGCACTTCATATATCTTTCCTTTGTGTCCTCATCGCTCGGCTCATCCGAAAGATGGAAGAAAGTCTTCTTCGCAATTCCTGCCTTATTGATGACTTCTACAAGTGCAGGAAGGAACTGACTGAGGAAATTTTTATAGCTTTCATCGGTCGAAGCAACGTGCCAGCCGAAAAGTTTCTCTTCTTTTCCGTTGACCTTAACTATTATTTTCGGCGTGAATCTTGCTCCCCATTGAGTGAAAAGGTGTGACATTTCAAAATACTTCATACCGCATTTCTTTGCAAGCGCGATCCAGCGATAAAGCTTGGAAAATTCAAAGCTGTATTTATCTCCCGTTTTTTCAACGTCAACAAGCTGAACAGTCTGTCTCTCTCCACCGACGACCGTATCAAGCGGCGGAGTGAATAAAGGAGTAAGGATCATGTTCATACCGACTCTTGAAGCGGCAAGCATATACTTTTCAACAAGCACCCAGAATTCTTCGCTGAAGACCTTCACATTATGTGTCTGCGCTATGGAATCACAGTGGAACCAGTTCGTATATATAAGCTCCTGCGGAGGAAGCGCCTTTCCTATTACCTCAAGAGTAAATAACTTTGTTATTTTTTCATCCTTTGTTTCAATTTCAAATTCAATAGGATAAAAGCCTTCATCAAACTTTTTCTTTGAAAGATCGACCTTGATGAAAAATGAAGTGTTTTTCTTTCCATCGAGAATAACTTTGCCGTTTTCTATCGGAAAAAGAGGATCGGGCATATAACCCTGCTCCGTTATCCTGTATGTATCAAATCCTGTAACATCGCCCAAAGAAGGTCTGTTTACATAGACGTAACCAACCTTAGTAACTTCGATCACATCATCAAGAGCGCTTCTTACCGTGATCTTTGCTTCTGTATCCTCGTCCTTATCGTTGAAAACAGATACCTGATATGCAAATCTTTCATTGCTGAGTGCGGAAAATGAGTTGAATTCACTGCAATTCAATTCTTCTGTTTCAAGTATCTTGGTCATTGAAGAAAGCTGTACTGATTTCATAATAATTATTTCCTTTCAATTCCGTAATTAAGTAAATATATACGGTGAAATTTCTTTCACCATATAATAGTATCATTCTTCATCGGGAGTCGGTTCAGGCTCGGGAGTTTCCTCCGGTGTCAGCGTCGGTGTTGGCGTCGGCGTCGGTGTCGGTACCGCCTGATCTACGATAATAAATGGATTCTCAATATACTTCTCATCTCCCTTGGCAGGTGCTACAAACGGAACACCGGCAGCAACAAGATAACCCTTGGGAGCTTCTGTTTCTACAAGTGTATACGTCAGCCCGGGAGTTAATGAAGAGAATACAATTACACCATCCTCATTAGTTTCCGAAGACTTAATGACATTACCTGATAATACCAAATCAAACTTCGCACCGGCCAATACATTGCCCGATACATCCTTCTTAATCAGCTTAACTTTACTATATTTAAGAGTAGCACCACCATATCCTAAGAGATTGGACAGTTCTATGCTTGTTTCAGCCAAAGTACCTTCATTGGTCTTAGCACTGGTAGTAATACTGTTTGTAAATTCAATATTGTCATTGCTTACCACATAATCCTCATCCACATAGGAATCATACATAAGCACATATGACTTATTACCGCAATTACCCGGAAGAGTAACAAGAGTTTTAATAGATCCTGCCGGAGCATTTTCAGCATTTCCTTCCGGCAAAACATTAATACTTATACTATATAAAGAAGAATCAACGGCATTTGAAGATGCGGTAAATGTTCCATCCGATTCTACAGTTGCTTCATACAGCCTAAAGGATTGCATATCCGGCATCAGTCCCGGCGAAGCTATATCAGACAGAACACCTTCATCGCCCCAGTTCATTCCGGCCTGATTACAACGAACGGTATAGGATACCTTGCCATTTCCTGTAATTTCACCCTTTTTATCAAAAAGCTTGTTATTAATGACCATTGTTGCCTTGGATGTAACCGGAGTTGATGTTGATTTTTCCAAAGCGGCTTCATTGGTAAGGTTAATAATTCCATTATAATTACCAAGGGTCTTGGAAACTCCATTATCACTTATAACATCATCTGTACCAAGCTTCTCATATATGTACACAAGATAATATGTATCTATATCAACATCGCCAAGATGAATTCTTACTTCACGGGTAGACTCATCGTAGGTATAATAAATATCCTTATAGCCTCCCTTTTGATTGGTAAGCTCAATTGTACCAAGTTCATCAACACAGCTCTTTGTACGGAAATATGTTAACTCAATCTTATCAAGACTTCCCGCAAGCTTATCTACAATAGTGGCATCCTTAAGTTCCATCATTGAACGATTGACCTCGAATTTCCATTTAGCCGTATTGGTGGAATAATCATAGGAATCAACTGTCTTGTTAAATGGATTGGTGTAACAAACGATGTTGGCAGTTTTGCCCATGAGAGAATCATTTGCATTATCCGGTGCATATAAATGAACAGTATTATAGGCGCGTCTCAATTTATCGGGACTGTAATTATAATCCTCAAAATAATTCCGCTCAGATTCTGCCATATAAGTCTGGAATCTGAATTGAATACTGTTACCATTAAGCAAATCACCAAATTCTATTTTATAACGTGCTGCCTTACCGGGCTCTGCTGATTCCTTAGGAGTAATGGATATTTTCTCATATTGCTCCTCAGTAGCAGGAACCCCATTAACCTTTACATCAAAAATAATATCTTCTATATTGTCGCTCTTAAGCTCCTGCATTATCTTGGAAGTATTATCTGTAGAACCGCTAATATGCTCTATAAGATAGTAATCAGTAAGATTATCCTTCTCCGTATTCAGTGTAATTATCCAGGGAAGTCCGTGAACCTTAACACCAATATGTTCATCAGTCCATAAATAATCATCATTTGTAATAGTCTTTCCAAGAGTAACATCTACGGTTGCAACCTTACCTGCTTCAACTGATATTCCCGGCGTTTCTACATTATCCACTCCCGGAACACCGCTTTCTTTTATTTCAGCTATATCTACCCAGGCTGTATTGGAAGGGGCAACACTATTCTTAATCTTATAATTATTATAATCTGATATCTTAACCTGATAATACAGTTCATACCTTCCACACAAGGTCATAGGTTTGGTCTGGAAGGAACATTCCCCGTCAGGCAATGAAAAATCCGAAAATCCGACTTCATCAAGAACAGGTGACGCATTGGTTCCCGATAATACATTCATTGACAGCGAATCTGTAATTAGTGAAGCATATACTGTTCCATCTATAGGCGCAACCTTGCATTTGTCATGAACAATCACATCCTCAAAGGTATATCCGTTTGTATCTATTGTTACCTTCCATTTAAGAGCTCTTGCATTAGGCTCACCTTCTACAGTATCAATAGACTCATACTCCTTCTCTATAAAAGTCAGCTTACCAAACTCACCTGTAGAATTATAGGAAACCATATCAAGCCTGGTCTTTTCAATACCGGTTAACAGCTCTGCCTCATTATCAAAATCCACAGTAACATCCTCTGAATTATCAGACTGTACAAGCTCATTTCCGTATTCTTCAATCTGAACAGGATACAGCTTAGTAGTATATGTAAATTCATGGATTGTTCCGGCAACTCCCGAAGGTTCAAAGGTATAGGACAGTTCACAACCCTCAAGCTCAGGAGTAACATTTTTGCCATTATATTTAAATGTATCCGGAATATAGGACTGATTCTTCGAGAATACATCCTTTACAGTAAAATCATCAGAGACATCCTCTCCTTCATTAACAACGATTCTCCAGTCTATAGTCTGACTATCCGAATCGTAATTGCCCGTCTTGGAAATACTTGAGATGTCACTTCCCTTATCTCCACCATACTTAAAGGATACTGTTGTACTTGCTGAATCTAAAAATTCAATAGACACATTATCCCCCTTCTTGGCAGACTTAAAATCAACAGAGCCAAAAAATCCAATATACGCTCCGTCTATTCCTGCTGAATATTTATCATTTTCAAAAACATCATCATCAAATACAACCGAAATAGTATTAGACAAGGAATCGTAGCTGCAATTGCACAATACTGCTCCGTCTACCCTTGCCTTCCAGGATGTGCTGGAGGTAAGCCCAATATTATCAGGTATATTTAAAACATAGGTTTCTCCCTTCAGAATGTTATCTCCGGGAATAAGCTCCTTAAAATAATATTCGACTCCTATATTATCTCCCTTGTATATTACGGTATCTGCTGTTACAGGATTATCCAGAGGGTCCTTAACAAGCACATAATCAACAAGATTATTTGCAATTTCATCAGCCAGAATTCGTCCTGTACCTACCGATGTTAACATTACCACGGCAGCCATCAGTACGGATAATCTTTTCATTAAGCTTCTCTTTAGTCTTTTCATTTTAATATCCTCTTCGTCCTCACAAAAATACAACAGTTCTATTTAATAAGCTTACATCTGACAATCAATCTATGAGACCCTACAAATAATGGTGTACAGGTAATAAGTGTCAGATTATTTCCTTCTATATAGTCAAGAACCTCCATCTGTTCGGGACTGACCACATAGGTTTCTGTTACTTCATAGATATATGTCCCATAAAGGGTATCTATTTGTACAATATCTCCTTCTTCCAGTTCATTAAGTCTGTTAAAAAACTGCCCAAAAACATAATTCCTATGCCCCAGTATGCAACAGTTTCCTTCCTGTCCCACTGCTGCCGTACCCTCGTAATGTCCCAGCGCATTTTTCAGTACAGAATCATCAGAACCTTCCTTGACAGTCTCAGTCAGATTAATCTTATCAATAGTAAGAATACCAATACAATCTCCTGATTCAACCTCACTAATAAAAGCTTCTCCCTCAAATTCCTCAGGCGCTGTATCATCGGAAACAATCTCACTAACTGATGAAGCTGACCTGTCAATAAGAGGAACAACCTTCTCCTTCCCTGTCCTGTCCGTTGCATCAAGCTGTCTTGCAAAATCAAGAACCTCCTGCCTGCGCCCATTGTACTTATACAGGCTTGTGAAAATCACTGAACAGAGAATAATTAGTGACAACATAATAAGAACAATGCCAATTATTCGTCTTCTATTATTCATCTTCATCTAATCCCAAAATAACTACAGTACATACCTATATTTCGATACACCACTATATCATGATGTTGGGGTCAAAAGGTATTTTGCCCCCAACG
Source organism: Lachnospiraceae bacterium (assembly GCA_045627745.1). Classification (GTDB taxonomy): domain Bacteria; phylum Bacillota; class Clostridia; order Lachnospirales; family Lachnospiraceae; genus UBA2868. The sequence goes on from JAZQOI010000082.1 coordinate 5,366, forward strand.
ATACCGGATTTCTCCGCTCTACGAGCTCTCGAAATCCTCAAAACATTCAAAATCCGCTCATTTTTCTGCAAAAAATGGCTACTTTTTCATGTTTTGG
>JAZQOI010000083.1:0-8724 GCA_045627745.1 Lachnospiraceae bacterium
GACCAGAGATTTGCCATCCGACTTCCTTCAGATTCCGTCTCACGGCGGACACCCTTGTCATTGGCTGTATCCTTCCCACTACTAGGGCGGATTAGGGACTTTCACCCATTAGAAACGTGCGCCGCAAGGCGCACACGAAAAAGGAACCTCTAAGCTTCGAGATTCCTTATCCTTCTGATTTCTTAATGTATCAGCAATTATTCAATTAATTACATTTCTCGTATTCTTGGTACCTCATCTGTATGAAGGTACTTAGCAAGACACTTAACAACAAAATCATGATCAAGAACATGATTCATACCCGACACGCATACAGAGCCTATTACACCACTGTTCTCAAGGCGAATAGGAAATCCGCCACCGCTATTGGCATATTCGTTCTCGTCAAGGAAAACATCAGCCATCGTACGTTCGGTCTTTTTAAGCTTAGCATACAAATACAATGTGGAGGACTCGGTATATTCCACTACATTGTGCTTACGCTGCAGCCATCTCTGATTAGTCAGTGTAATGCCGTCCGCCATTGATTGAAACAGAATCAGCCCATTGTTAAGCATAATTCTTATAGCCACCTTCAGCTCTCTCTTATTAGCTTCGGCAACCATCAGATTACCAAGTGCCCAGGCATCCTCATTAGTAAAATGAGTGAATTGAAGAATATCCTCCTGTAACTCCAGCATATTCATAATCTCTTCCAAAGTCTTCTCATTTTCCATAGATATCACCCCTTTGTCTTATCAGCCTCTGATTCGTTCAGGAAAACCTACCTTTTTCTGAACCTTACGCAGTGTCTTTGTAGCATAATAATTAGCCTTCTCTGCGTTTTCTTTTATTATACCATCAATGTATGATTTGTCATCATTCAGTTCTTTAACACGCTGCTGAATAGGCACAAGAACAGATGCAACAGCCTCACCTACAGCAAGCTTAAAGTCACCATAGCCCTTACCGTCAAATTCCTTCTCCACTTCCTTAGGTGTACAGCCTGTACATGCTGAATAAATATCAATAAGATTCTTAATACCCGGCTGTTCATCGCGATATAAAATAGTAGCTTCCGAGTCAGTAACAGCTCTCTTGCATTTTCTGATAATGGTATCCTTATCATCTAAAAGATAAATACTTCCGTTAGGATTCTCATCAGACTTGGACATTTTCTTAGAGGGATCCTGAAGACTCATGATTTTGGCTCCCACCTTACCAAGATATGCCTCAGGAATGGTAAATACATCTCCGTAAATAGAATTAAAACGCTGAGCTATATCCCTTGTAAGCTCCAAATGCTGCATCTGGTCAATACCTACAGGAACAATATCTGTCTGATACAATAGAATATCAGCCGCCATAAGAACAGGATATGTAAATAGTCCTGCATTAATATTATCAGCGTGCTTAGCTGACTTGTCCTTAAACTGTGTCATTCTGTTAAGCTCACCCATGTAGGTAAAGCAATTAAGAATCCAAGCAAGCTCGGCATGACCCGACACCTGTGACTGATAATAAATACAGTTCTTCTCAGGGTCAAGTCCTGCGGCAATGTAGAGAGTCAGCAATGCTCTTGCTCTCTTTCTTAGTTCTGCAGGATCCTGTCTTACAGTAATAGAGTGAAGGTCCACAACAGAATAGAAGCACTCATATTCATCTGACAATGTGAGCCAGTTTTTCAGAGCTCCAAGATAATTACCCAGAGTAAGATTACCTGTAGCCTGCATACCCGAAAACAATACTTTCTTATCGTTAATCATTTCTCCTCCTAACATCCTTCAAGAACAAGTATCGACCTTGAAGGAACTGATATTATATCTGATTCGCAATCTGAAAGCTGTTCTATGAAGCTATCCCTCAGATCCGATTCTGTATCAAAAGCGTAATTCCATTTGATTTTGGCCGGGAGCTTGGGTAATGCAAAATCATGCTCCTCCCAATGCATATTTACAGCAATGTATATAAAGGAATCCTCCTTACCATTACTGCATTTGGCATATTTACCGCAAAACATAAGACCAATATGTCTTATATGAGTATCAAGCTTGGGATACCATGCATTTTCGGCATGGTAGGACAAATCCGGATACCCGTTGGTTTTATAATCCATCAACCTGACTTCACTGCTAAGATGAAGTATAGGATGTGACTTTCTAAATTCAATAAGCATTCTTGTAAAATCATATATCTCATTACTGAGCTTATTCTGTTTCCAGTTAATCCATGAAATATCATTATCCTGACAATATGGATTATTATTACCCGACTGGGAATTAAGGAACTCATCTCCTGCCAAAAGCATAGGCATACTCTGACTCAATAGCAGCATACACAATGCATTCTTAATCTGCTTGTTTCGAAGCTTAAGAATACTGCTCTTTCTGGTAGGGCCTTCCACACCGCAATTCCAACTGAAATTGTAGGAGTTGCCATCCTTATTACCCTCTCCGTTGTCATCGTTATGCTTGTAATCATAGGACACCAAATCATTAAGGGTAAAGCCCTGATAATTGGTAATATAGTTTATATTATATACCTGACCACCGTTAAATCTCTGTCTGTATAAAAACTTCTGAATCATATCCTCGTCGCTCTTAAGGAAACGACGTATCTCATTCATGTATTCATCATTAAAAACAGCCGAAAAATTATTAATAAATTCATTACGTTCGCTAAAAATAGCCGCCCTATCATATCTGTCACAATAAAGCTTGGTATCTGTAAGAATAGGGTCTGTTGCCAGCATAGCAACAGGCATATTTTCTCCCAGTAAATGAAACCCGTCAATATGATAATCATTTACCCAGAACTGCAAGCAGTTACCAATCAGTGTTCCCGGAACCTCAGAAGGAAAATAAAACTGCATAACCACTTCAATGCCATTCCTGTGCAGCTCTTTAACCATTGTTTTAAATTCCATGACCGGGTCATCACTATATGCGTAGGTTGACTTAGGAACAAAATAATTGCCTACCTTGAAGCCCCAGAAATTAATCCTCTTAATAACAGCATCCTTTGAAGAATCTGTACTGTCCGGCACTGCCCGATAATCTCGGACACAATCACATTCATCAAATTCATAAGCAGGCAACAGCTCTACCTGAGTAACTCCTAATTCCTTAAGATATGGGATTTTCTCAATCAGTCCCATAAATGTACCTTTATGCTTAACCTTAGAGCTGGAATGCTTCGTAAATCCTCGCACATGTAACAAATACCCTATTGATTCGGAATATGGGGTTTTAAGGGTTACATCACCCTCCCAATCATAAGCATCAATATATACGCGGGCTCTGTCCGGCTTAATCTTGTCCTTAAAGTCACCATAAGCATGACTTTTCCTAAAACACTTGGCATAAGGATCCAAAAGCAGCTTGCCGTCAGCAACATATTCATAGGTAATTGTCTTATAATCCAGATTCGACACAACTACGGAATATACATTGCCACACACCTTATATTTAAGCATGTCTATGGTACATAACAATTTATCCTTCAAGCCAAAAATCTTCAAAGTAACATTTTTAACATTAGAACAAGCGAAGCAGAACTGTAATCCTGCTTCACAGAAACTAACACCATATGGATAACTGTTTCCTATTGTAAACCTGCTATTCACACTTACTGCTCCTTGTAACACTTGCTAATTCCACTGAAAAAACGGTTCTGTTATCTCCTGTTAATTATCAAACAGTTAATAATATTTCAAACACAATTCAAATAATTATAACATATTGTCCATACTCTATCCACACATTTTTCAATTCCACCGTTACCTAAATAGCTATACCATTTACGTTAAACATACAAGTAATATGGTGTAGTTAATTTAAAAGCGATGTACTGTGACCTCCTGCTTAGGCACCAAGGCTTCTGCAATAAATCTTGACTCTCTCTTGCCCAGCTCATCCATTCTTCTTCCAATAAGCCACAGCTTATTCTTAGCCCTTGTCATTGCTACATAGAACAGCCGTCTTTCCTCCTCCAGAGTTTCCTTAGTATCTGCCATTTTCACGGGAAATACCCCTTCCTGAAGCCCTATTATTATGCAGTTGTCAAATTCCAAGCCCTTAGAGGCATGAACCGTCATCATATTGATATGGGCATTTTTATTATATGACTTTGATTCATCATCATTTAATTGTACATAATCAAGCCACCGTTCTACAGAAGTAAACCCCTTAGCCCTTGTAAGAAGCTCATTAACAGCCTCTGAAAGCATTATTGAATTGCCTTCAAAATATGTCTTTTCAATATACTTCTTAAGGCCGATTCCATTCAATATATAATTCACTCCGGCAAAGGGATTAAGCTTTTTTACATAGTCAAGCTGAGCAATAACCCGGTCTATCACAGGAAGCATATCAGTATCCTCTCTGTAGTACCTTATAAGCGAAGCAAAACAATCCTCACTGTTTCGCATGGCTTCACGAACAAGATTGCGTTCAGGCTTATTTAAAATACGAATCATTGATGCTCTGTCATTATATATAGCAACTCTGAAATACGCCAAAATATCCTGTATCCATTCTTTACCGTAATAATTATGGCTATCCTCAGTTCTGTTATATTGAATACCATTAAGTCTAAAACGTTCTTCCAACAGCTCTGCCTCTGCGTTAGCTCTGTATAGAATACCTATTGAATTATCCGGCTCATTGTGTAACAGACTCTCAACAACACTTAATACATACTGAACCTCTGCCTCTCTATTACCAAAGCAGCGATAATTAATATCCCCCAAAGGGGCAGCCAATCTGCATTCCTGTTCCTTATCAAGCCTGTTATCATTAATTGCAATTAACGAAGCAGCGCTATTTACAATTCTTTCAGCACAGCGATAATTAACCTTAAGATTAACTGTCAGACAGCTCTTGGTATCCTCCCTAAAGCGTCGCATCAGTTCCGGGTTCGCACCTCTAAAGGAATATATGGACTGATCATCATCCCCTACGCAGAACAGATTCTGATTATTACCCGCAAGCAGCATCATAATCTCATACTGATTAGGATCGATGTCCTGAAATTCATCAACACAGATATACTTGAATTTATTCTGCCAGTAACCAAGAATAGAAGAATCCTGCTTTAACAGCTTGAGACATTTAGAAATCATATCGTCAAAGTCAATAACACCTTCGCTTCTGCATAGTTCTACATATGGGTCATAAACGGTACATAATTGTTCATATTCAATTCGATTAAGCTTATCAAGCTCAGTATTACAAGAATTCTTCTTAAGACTTATATTTCCCAAGGTCTTATTAAGCCAGGATATATCATTATACTGTGGGATATTTTTACGTCTTGCGACGTTACGTAACAGAGTCCTCTTTTTCTCTGGGTTAAGAATAGTCTCATCCCTGCAATATCCGCAGGATTTTAAAATATTATAAAAAACAGCGTGGAAGGTTCCAAAGGAAACGGGATAGTGCAAATTGCTGTTAGATGAGAAAAAACGTGACTGCATTGTAGCAGCAGCTTCTTTAGAAAAGGTGAGCACCAGAATATTTTCCGGTGGCACGTGACGAACTGTAATAAGATGCTCAACTCGTCTTATCAGTACATAGGTCTTGCCGGAGCCCGGTCCGGCTAAAACAAGCATCGGACCATCGCCATGTGTGACGGCCCGATACTGCTCATTATTAAGTTTATCCATTAATTACTCACAATCCAAATCAAATTCTTCATTATGAAGGAACTCATCGAAAGCATCAACAACTTCCTCATATTCATCATCATCGTCAATATATGACAGTGTTGGCTCTACGTTAGGATCGTTCTCATCCTCCTCGTATCTGTAGAACCATACCTCTCCATCCTCATTTTCGCCCTTCTCGTCAAGAGGAAGAAGCACAATATAATCCTTCTCGCCAACAGGAAGAATCGTAACAACAGCACATTCAACACTTGTTCCGTCATCAAGATCAAGTGTAACTGTCATTTCTTCTTCGTCATCAAATTCATCATAATTCTTACCCATTATCAATACCTCCAACACCTAATTATCTATTGCTCAACTTGTCAATTCCTACGCGGATTCGTCTAAGTGACTCCTCTTTACCAAGAATCTCCATTATCTCAGTAGCACCACCCGGCGTCATCTGTTTACCTGAAACCGCAGTTCTGACAGGCCATAATGCATAGCCGTTCTTGCAGCCCTTTTTCTCAACGTATGAGGTTAACACAGCATACAAGGCATCATTGGAATAATCCTCCTGCTCTTCAAGTAAAGGAAGAAGCTCCTTGAGTACCTCTAATGAGGTATCCTCATTTGTTTTCATTTTCTTATGTGTATACATTGCAATATCATAATCCGGAAGCTCTTCAAAGAAATCAATATGATCTGCAATATCAGGGAAAATCTCAATTCTTGTCTTAACAAGCTCAGCAATTTTCTTAAGGTCTAAGTTCTTAGAAATCACCTGTTCAATATATGGCTTAGCCAATTCGAAATAGCTGTCAAAATCCATACGCTTAATATATTCGCCATTCATCCACTTAAGCTTGGTATAGTCAAATACAGCAGGTGACTTGCTCATATGTCTGAAATCGAACTTGCGAATCAAATCCTCCAGGGACATAATCTCTTCATTGTCCTCAGGGCTCCAGCCAAGTAATGCAACAAAGTTAACAATAGCTTCTGATACAAAGCCCTGTTCCAGCAAATCCTCATAAGATGAATGACCGCATCTCTTAGACAGCTTCTTATGCTCCTCATCTGTTATAAGAGGACAATGAACATATGTCGGAACCTCCCAACCGAAGGCCTCATACAGACGATTATATTTAGGTGATGAAGACAAGTACTCATTACCTCTGACTACATGTGTAATTCCCATCAAATGGTCATCAATAACATTGGCAAAATTATATGTAGGATATCCGTCTGATTTAATCAAAATCATATCGTCAAGCTCTGCATTATCAACAGTAATATCGCCATATATTTCATCATGGAAGGTAGTGGTTCCCTCATTAGGGTTATTCTGACGAATTACATAGGGCTTACCCTCTGCAAGATTCTTCTCAATCTCTTCCTTGCTAAGACTTAAGCAGTGCTTGTCATATATACTGATTTCTTTACCGTTAACTACCTGTGTAAGAGTCTCAAGACGTTCCTTATCGCAGAAGCAATAGTAAGCCTTACCTTCCTCAATAAGCTGCTTGGCATACTTAAGATACAGACCTGATGCCTGACGTTCACTCTGAACATAAGGTCCTACTCCGCCATCCTTATCCGGTCCCTCATCATGAATAAGACCTGTTCTCTGCATGGTACGATAAATAATATCAACAGCACCCTCTACCAGACGCTCCTGGTCAGTATCTTCTATTCTAAGAAGAAAATCACCATTCTCATGCTTTGTAATCAGATAAGCATATAACGCAGTTCTAAGATTACCAACATGCATTCTTCCTGTAGGACTTGGTGCAAAACGTGTTCTGACTTTACTCATAATAATATCCTCTTCTCATTTCGTGTAATTAGACACAACACTTAACATTTATCATATATCCTGTTTAAAATCAAGTTTTTCAAGGAAAAATCTATGCTGTATGATTAATTTTAATATCATACTTCTCCTTAAATTTCGAGCATCGATTTGGTAGTAATATTCCCTCATGTTGTAATCTTCCTGCCACAATTCCCGGATGTACACCAATTGATTTTGCAAATGCAACAATATCTGCATCCGATGTAAATTTGCTTGGAGCAAATTTTCTAAAAGAAGCTGCCGGAATAAGATAATTTGTTGCAAAATTATCTGCATCTTCTTCCAGTTTTTCATTTAGCTCTATCATTTCCTTTTCGCCATAACTAATGAATACAGTCTTTGTTTTTTTCTGCAACACATGTCTAATCTCATGAAAAAGAGAAAACCAAAAAATGTCTGCATCTAATCTTCTGTTGTTCATAGCTAAAACAACTCTTTCGTCGTTTATCCATTTAACTGCACCATTAACTCCAGAATTTTTAAGATTAGGTAATAATACAAATGCCACACCGCATTCTGCAAATATATCTCTCAGTCTTGGCATAAACGTCTCCGGAGATTGCAAAGTCATACTTCTAAGTTCTGGTAAATAGGTCTTTAACTTTTCAGCGTCATATGTTTTTGTTTCAATTCTATGTGAAAAATTAATTGCAGTTTGAATCCATGCTCGAGAATTAATAATGTTTTTTTCATTCACATCATTTACACCAGTTCTATAATTTACTAAAAAATCTGGTTTTAACATAATTCTCAAATCAGATACTTTAAACCAACCACATAAATATGCTATCTTTTCTTTAATTACTTTTGTTATTGGCAACCCTACAACTTCAACAAAATATTTATAATCTATTAGTTTTACTATTTCCGCTTGCTCATCAAAGTCCTTAGCCTGTTGTATTTCAATCAACTTCTGGTCATAAGTACTCTGTAAATTCAACCATACATCTGGACTTGTTCCCATCATTGCGGAAAGTTTTTTAGCAAGATCATTTGTTATATTTGCCTGTCCATTTAACAAATAACTAAGTGTTTTTGTATTAGTTCCCAATCTAGTAGCAAATTCCGCTTGACTAACACCCATATCCTCAATAACATCTGCAATATAGTAACCTGGATGAAATGCCACAATATCCTTATATTCGTTTGTATTACTCATAATGGTTTGACACCTCCGTTACCTTAACTATTTTAATCATTTTACACTGAGCCATTATGTCTCCATCAACAATTTCATCCC
>JAZQOI010000084.1:0-28848 GCA_045627745.1 Lachnospiraceae bacterium
TTCCAGACTGTCTATCCAAAGTCCACTACTGTCAACTCTGATTCCATTACTGTCTGATTCAGTTCCATCCCTGTCAACTGGGATTCCATCAAACCTTAAAATCTGTCTAAAAAAAGTCCTTGATTTTCGAACCAGTATATATATGCCGCATCCGGTTTATGAAGCATATCATTACTATCCTGTTTATCCTGAACTCTTAAGCATATTCGAAACCTTGAATTAGACAAAATATTGTCGTCCACAGTACCGGATGGCTTCTGTGTGGCCAAAATCAAATGCACACCAAGACTTCTGCCCACCTGTGCCACACTAATTAATTCCTTCATAAACTCCGGTTGTTCACGCTTAAGCTCAGCAAACTCATCAATAATAATAAACATATGGGGTAATGGAATCTGTAAATATCCTGAATTATATCGCTTCTGATATTCCCTAATGGAATTTACCTTAGCATCCAGGAAAAGCTTCTGTCTTCTCTCATTCTCACTTCTTATAGACACCATTGCCCTGTATATCATATTCCCGGAAAGATTGGAAATACTCCCTGCAAGGTGTGGAAGATTTTTAAATAAATTAGCCATTCCACCACCCTTATAATCAATAAGGAAGAATACAACATCCCTTGGAGAATATCTAATTGCCAAAGATATTATAAAGGTTTGCAAAAGTTCACTTTTTCCACTACCGGTCATACCGGCCACCAGGCCGTGAGGTCCATGTGCCTTTTCATGGGGATCCAGAAATATCAGCCTATTATTCTCACTTAATCCTATAGGAACTCGCAGACTTTCTATAGTACTGTTTCTATTCCAATTATCACAGACATATTTTTCATTAAAAATATCCGCCTCAAACAGTTCGGGCAATGTAACCTTCACCGGGACAGGTATTGAAGCCTTGTCTTTTTTCTGATTAAGTGAAGCTAAGATTCTAACACATTTATTAGCTTCATTATAGTTAAGAGTATCAAATATTACCTCCTGCCTTAAATTATTATCAGAAATATTTATTATGCCCCTAAATTCATTATCATCCTGAATAACATACACAGCCCCTTTGGGAACATCAGAAAAATTATTCGCGAATAAAACAAGCATTATGTCATCATTCTCACAAAAATAACCGGGAATAATTTTTGAATCATCTGTTAATATGACCCATTTAATACCCTTATTTTCCGGTAATCTGTATATTCTGTTAAAATCACACAGAAATTCTTCAACTCTGTCTCTGTCATAACAAATAAAGTGTTCTTCTTTATCCCTAAACTGAGGCAGCCATTTTAAAAAATCAATTTCACTATACTTAAAGGTCAAATTGCTATTTAGGATAGCAATTTTAACACAGTCGGGAGCAATATTCCCACAGGTCATAATAGAAAACACCCATAACAGATTAACCAAATTTGTATGGCACGTACTTATTACACCAATCCACTTTCCCTTAAATAAATCTATACATATTGGTACATCTCTAAGTCGATTATATTTTCTTTTAAATTTCTTCGGCAACAAAGAAAGCTTATCCTGTTCCATTACAAACTTGTCCTTAGGAATGGTAATAGGAACAGTAAAAGGAATATGACCAAGCCCTAATCGAATACTATAATAATCATCATCACCAATATTTTTATTCCAAACCGAAATTTTACCATTGGATGCAAAGATTTCAGATATAGATGGATATTGTCTTAGCAATACGCTTTTGTTATATCTTACACGTTCCTTAAGTTCGTTGTCACATTTTATAAGATACTCCAGATATGCTTTTTTTCTTAACCTTTCATATTCAATAACATTTTTTATACTTCTCCTATAATTCAAAAATGCAAACAATGCACCAAATACGGCTGATGAAATAGCTGTTATCAATCCGGTATACATATATGCTCCATTAACTGCTCCGGAATTATTCCTCGAAGAATAAATATACATAATACAACCTAATGACATGGGAATACTCATTAATAATGATGGACCTATTGTTAAAAACATAGATTGCTTTTGCATTTCTTTTTTTGCAGGTGGAGCATCTAATTCAATAGGTGTATTATCCTGATGACATATATTTCTTGGTGCAGGAGAATAATATTTATCGAACTGTTCAAAACTGTTAAGCTTGATTCCTTCTATATTCTTAAGCTCCTTCAACCTTACAAGGACAGTCTCTATGCAATAAGAATTCTTCAAATGCCATATTGCTAAGTACCTGTTACAATAAATAACCAATATATTCCCGATGGTAATGTAATCTCCAAAATAAACCTTTTGAACTTCCATAGTTCTTATTGCTTTACCATTAAGGAAACAGGTTTTCTTACCTTTTATTTTTAGAATCCCATATTCACTTTTTCTTTCAATAAGTAAATGTACGTCATCAACAGAAGTCGAATTAGGCAGACAAATGTTTCCCTTAAGACTTTTCCCCACACTAATTGTCATTAACTCATTAACCGAATATAACCTGGCCCAGTCATTAAATTCATATAGCTTAACAAACAACTCCTCCATATAAGATGTTATTATCTTCAGTTCGCCTTTGTTTAAAGGAGTGTTTTTTATATCATTTCCATCCTCATCAAGTAAAAATTTAACCATATTCATCTCATCAAAATGAATAACCTCATTATCGACGAATACCTTAATATCAACTTGCTTATTTAAATGAAAATCATCCCTGGATAGTGAAACAACCAAACTATTTTCGTTAATAACAAAATGTTTCCATGCGTACTCATTAAAAACAGCTATAACACAACGCATAATCATCACATTATCCTTATTAAATTTTAACATCATTTTGAATATTCTCTGGATTTCTGCAAAACACAGATCTTTTTGAATTGATTCAAATGTGTATTAGATTTGCTCAAGTAATCTGTAATTGGTACTATAACATCGATATACAATAAAATCAAGGGGCAAAAATCACTTTGTTATTATTGTACAAATATTTTTAATAATATTAGGGCAATATTTCCATAAAAAAACATTGACTACTGGCCATAATAAAGTTATACTATTTGAGTGTCAATTTTGCTGCTATGGCTCAGTCGGTAGAGCGCATCCTTGGTAAGGATGAGGTCAGCAGTTCGATTCTGCTTAGCAGCACGAAAGCCTTGGATTATTCCAAGGCTTTTGTTTTACTCCAATACTTTTCTTATTTTACTACGTATTCTCTGCAATGCATTATCAGTTGATTTTTCATCTCTACCTAATACACTTGCAATTTCCACATAACCCATTCCCGTAAGAAACAAGTCAAGCACCTGATTCTCAAAAGGACTAAGAGCACTAACTATTCTGTCCTCTAAGTTCTTAACATTCTCCTTATCAATAAACAGCTCCTCAGGACTCATATCCGTTGAATCCCTAATCGAATCAATCAGATAACTGTCATCTTCAGGATTCTCACTGTCATAATTATTATACAGTGAAATATAATTGTTTAAAGGTATATTCTTCTGGCGTCCTGAAACCTGAATTGCTGTATATATCTGTCTGGAAATGCACAAATCAGCAAAAGTCAAAAAGCTGGCATCCCTTCCTGTATCATAATCTCGAATAGCCTTAAATAGCCCTATCATTCCCTCCTGAATAAGATCATCACAATCCGCTCCCAAAATATACATGGCTTTGGCCTTATTCCTGACCAGATATTTATATTTTTCCATTATATAATCCATTATATCCTGTTGCCCATCTCTATAGCTCATAATAAGCTCAGCATCAGACATAAGGTCATACCTGTCATTTGACATTATTTTCTCCACGTTTTAAAAATCTCTTTGTCTAACTATTTCAAAAGCCAAAACCCCCGCAGCAACCGAGGCATTTAACGAATCTATATCCCCCTTCATGGGAATAGATGTTATAAAATCGCACTTGTCCTTAACAAGTCGGCTAACACCTTCTCCTTCACAACCAATCACCAGTCCAATTGGTCCTGATAGATTCTGTTTATACATAACCTCTCCGTCCATGTCAGCACAAACAAACCACATTCCGACCTTCTTTAGCTCATCAATTGTTCTTCCAATATTGGTAACCTTAGCTACAGGTGTATAATTAAGAGCACCGGCAGAGGTCCTGGCCACAGTGGCAGTCAGACCTACAGCCCTGTTTTTAGGAATAATAACGCCATGTGCACCTGCCAAGTTGGCAGTCCTTATAATTGCTCCCAGATTATGCGGATCAACAATATTATCAAGGATAATAATAAACGGGTCCTCATTTTTATCCTTCGCAAGCTGTAAAATATCCTCAACCTCCGAATACTCATATGCCGCCACCTGAGCAATAACACCCTGATGATGACCTGTGGTACTTAATTGATCAAGACGTTCCTTATCCACATACTTAATAATTGCATCGGTTTTTTTAGCCTTTTGCTTGATTGTAAGTATAGGACCATCATGGCATCCATCCAGAACATAGATTTTATCAATAGGTCTATTAGCCTTTAATGCCTCTATTACGGCATTTCTACCTTCAATTAATGTTTCTTCAAACATTCTAATTATCTCCCAAAATATTAGTTACACCATAGTGTATTAGTTCAACCGCTCTACCAATTCTGTTATCAAGATATAAATAGCCCATAAGTGCCTCTACACCGGTGGCCTTACGATAATCCGACACCGAAGCATTCTTGGCTGTGGTGTACGACTTTGCATTCCTGCCACGTCTATAAATATTCTCCTCCTCTTCAGTTAAAATACCTTCCTCAAGCATTTTTTCTGCCATCAATGCCTGTGATTCAGCTTTAACTATTGCAGATGCCTTACGGTGTAGTTTATTGGCAGAACAATTGCCCTCTTCAACAATCATGGTTTTTACCACAAGATCAAAAATACAGTCCCCAATAAACGCCAGAGTAAGCGGCGAATAGCTTTTTATATCTACCGGTTCAAGTTCAAAACAATTCTTTATACAATCAAGAACATTTGCAGTATTATCTTCCTCAACCCTTATGCAATTACGTTCCACACTACGCCCTCTCTTGTATCCTTTATCTCTATACCCTTCGACAGCAATTCATCACGTATAGCGTCTGCTTTAGCAAAATCCTTCGCCTTCTTAGCCTCTGCACGTTCTTTGATTTTTTCTTCAACGTACGCAGTCATTTCCTCATCAAGCTTAGCATCTTCTTTCTTTGTAAGAAGGTCAAGTGATAATACATAATCAAAATCACCAATAATTGCACGTTTGGTTGCATCATTTAAATCAGTTTTTAAAACATCATACACATAGGTAATACCCATAGCTGTATTGACATCATTTCCAACTGTTTCAGCAAATTTATCATGCCATTCCTTAACCTTAGCCTCATCGACGCTACCGTCATCCTTAAGTCCGGCGATTTTATTCTTAAGCTTCTTATATGTAGCCTGTGTCTGATCAAGAGCCTCATAAGAAAATGTAAGTGGTTTACGATAATGTGATGACAAGGCAAACATTCTATAGCACACAGGATCATATCCCTTTTCCTCCAGTAAGGAAACAGTAAGAAATTCTCCCTTTGATTTACTCATCTTACCGGTTTCATCATTAAGATGATGTACATGGACCCAGTAATTGCACCATTTATGTCCCACATAACTTTCGCTCTGAGCAATTTCATTAGTATGATGTGGAAACATATTATCAATACCACCACAATGAATATCCATATATTCTCCTAAATGCTTCATACTGATACATGAACACTCAATATGCCATCCCGGATATCCTACACCCCACGGGCTATCCCATTTAAGTGCCTGATCCTCGAATTTTGATTTGGTAAACCATAATACAAAATCATTCTTGTTGCGCTTATTCTCATCTTCAGTAACGTCGTCACGAACGCCAACCATAAGCTCATCCTCATTCTGATTACCGAATACATAATAATTTTCAAGCTTCGATGTATCAAAATATACATTTTCTCCAGCTTTATATGCATACCCCTTTTCAAGAAGTACTTCAATCATATGAATAAACTCACTAATACAATTAGTTGCAGGTTCAACAACGTCAGGAGTCTTAATATTAAGCTTGGCACAATCAGCAAAGAAAGCATCTGTATAGAATTTAGCAATTTCCATTACTGTCTTATGCTCACGCTTTGCTCCCTTGAGCATCTTATCTTCTCCTGTATCAGCGTCTGATGAAAGATGACCAACATCAGTAATATTCATAACACGCTTAACATCATATCCACTGTATCTAAGTAGTTTCTCGAGAACATCTTCGCAAATATAACTTCTCAGATTACCAATATGAGCAAAATGATACACAGTAGGTCCGCATGTATACATAGCAACCTTATTTCCATCTCTTGGAACAAATCCCTCTACATTCTTAGTTAACGAATTATAAATCTTCATCTCTGTAACCTCTCACTTTTTCTTTTTTTTCTTTTTTATGTTTCTTAATTCCTGTTCAAGATCTAAAATCCTATTTGTTAGTTCAGAATTAGCGTTCTGAAGCTGTAAAATATCTTCCTTAACCGGGTCCGGAAGATGAATCTGATCCATGCTTTCTCTCGGAATCGTTTCATTTTCACATCTTACTATTCTTCCCGGAACACCAACAACCGTACAATTCCTGGGCACCTCCTCAAGTACCACAGAACCGGCACCAATTTTGCTATTAGCACCTATTGTAAACGAACCTAAAACCTTAGCCCCGGCAGAAATCATTACATTATCCTCTATTGTGGGATGACGCTTACCGGTTTCCTTTCCGGTTCCGCCTAATGTAACTCCCTGATATAGAGTAACATTATTTCCAATAATAGTTGTTTCACCTATTACAATTCCATTACCATGATCTATAAAAAAACCCTCCCCAATAACTGCACCGGGATGAATTTCAATACCTGTTTTTCTAACTGCTCTCTGTGATATCAAACGAGCTAAAAAATAATGCTTTTTCATATATAGCTTATGAGCAAGTCTGTAATGTATCATTGCCTTAAAGCAAGGATACAAAAGTACCTCCATAGTAGAATGAATTGCAGGGTCTCTTTCTCTTATTACCTTAGCTTCCTCTTTAATCTTTTTGATAAATCCCATATTCTCATTTTCCTTGTTAATACATGTATGTCAGTACATCTTGCTTCTAAGCAACTATACCATTTACGCAAAATGTCTGCGAGAGTTAATTAAAAATAGATGTACAAGTACAAAAGCAACAAAAATACGTAATATCTCAAATCATCTGTCACAAGACTGTGTACATCCGCCACAAGTTTCGCAGGAAACCGAAACCAAATCACGCACTGAGCTTATCATACAAATGGCCTGTGATGAAATGCCCTCTTGATAACCGGTAAAACCAAGTCCCTCTTCGGTAGTAGCCTTAACATTAACCTGGTTGATATCCAGCCCCAACGCACTTGCAATATTACTTCGCATTGTATCAATATATGGTCGCATTTTGGGCTTTTGAGCAATAATAGTAGCATCGATATTATCAATAATATAACCATTATCATCAAGCAGCTTTCCAACATGCTTTAATAATTCTATACTTGATATTCCTTTATATTTATCATCGTTATCAGGAAAATGCTTACCAATATCATAAAGAGCAGCAGCTCCCAACAGCGCATCCATAACAGCATGCAATAGGACATCCGCATCCGAATGTCCCAACAAACCAAGCTCATATGGAATCTTTACACCACCAATAATCAAATCCCTGTCTTTAACAAGACGATGTACATCGTATCCCATTCCTACCCGCATAAAACACCTCGAAAATAAAAATACTACACTTTATTCAACATTCATATAAATACAGATTTCTGAAATATCACCGGAACGATCAACCGTAAACTGCATTTCTTTGTCATCCATTTCATAGCTAATCTGCCTTCTTCCACCGGGAAGTCTTATTTCCTTACCTTTTCCGTAAGCCAACTCTAACATTTTTTTAGAATCACCTATTGAAATACCTAAATCTGTAATATAATTCTTGTCTGTAACAATAATCTGAGATACAACATAATCCTCAAGAGCATCTAATGCACTTGTATAGTATACTTCATAGCCCTCAAGATTCTGCATGTATGTCTTAACTTCTTCTCCATCAATTCTTTCCGAACCGACGAATTGTGCAACTTTTTCAATATTATTGGCAGAAACAGAGGATATTGCATCTGTCACATAATCAAGTCCTATTCCATCAGCCAGTCCGGCAACATCAATATTTGCAATTTCAGATATAATATTAGAATTGAGCATCATATCATAAAGCTGATACAGGAAAGAGCCATCCCATTCAACCGTAGACATGTCTTCACTCCAATAATTCATTTTAATTGCAATCTTATAATCATTAATCTTTTCAAATACGGTAAGTGAAAAAGGATCCTCGCTTCCATTTTTACACATCATTACCAGATAAACATTATTATAATGAAAGCCTCCACAGCAAACAAAATCAATACTGTTGTCTTCTTTTTTTACATAGGTATACGCTCCGCTACCGGAAGCCTTAAACTTAAGAGGACTGGACATTTCTGCATTGGTTAAGCCTAGATGATTTCCAATAACAGAATTGATTTCCTCTTCAGAAAAGACAAATTCATCATCCTCTTCCATAGCGTTTTCAATACCTGCACCATTTGAAAAAACCTTAGTCAAATCACAATCATTAGGATTTTCATAGGTACTCATAAGAAAACCGTTAGCACTATCCTCATTGAAATAATCCGAAAAGAAATCGATTTCTTCAGCACTTAAAATATCATAAACAGCGTCTTCATCAATATACCTGTCAAGATAACCGGCTGCTTCCTCTTTTCCGTCCTGAATAATACTCTCTACCTTTTCCTCATCAATAGAAGAAGCAATTGAGGATACCTCTTTAACATTATCCTGATTACACCAATCCATTATAGAATTAGATGATTCAACACCCTTTGTAACAGCTTCGGAAATCTGTTCCATATTTGCTCCAACGTTTTCTATAGACTCTGAAAATTGAGATACAGATTCAGATATGCTTTCTATGGAAGACATATCAATGGTTGCCCCATTACAGCCGCAAAGCGAGCAACCTAAAACAGCACATATTAAAATTAAAAACCTCTTTTTCAAATTGCACCTCCATGGCGTTTTGTTAATATTATACCCTTTAACTCAAATAAATTAAAGCACGAAAAGAACCGAATAGTGTTAATAAATCAAATAAATCAAAGCTACATAAAAAAATAAAAAAACTATTGACAAACTAATATATATACTAGTATAATATCAAAGTCGGTTGCAGAAAGCAGCTTATGGCGAGGTGGCTCAACTGGCTAGAGCGTCCGGTTCATACCCGGGAGGTTAAGAGTTCAAGTCTCTTCCTCGCTACTAACTCCACATTTGTGGAGTTATTTTTTTGTTTTAAAAATCTTATCCTTTTCAGAATCAATTTCCATTTCTTTAATTTTCTCAGCAAGAGCCTTTCCGAGCTTAATCTGTTCCTCTCCGTCTAAATGAACAGAATCCCAATCACTAACCTTGCATATTTCTGCAGCGTCCATAAATTCAATTGAATACTCCTCGGCTAATATTCTATACCAGTCAGCAAGTTCCTTTGATGTTTCAATTGCCTTTTCATAACCAAAGCAATCCCCCAGCCAGGAATCACGAATATTTTCACCCACATATGGCGGAGCAATAAGGATAATTTTAATATGGTCATTATAATCAAAATGATTAAGCGCAATAACCTTCTGTAAAAACAAGCGCATTTCACCCGCAATATCCATAGATGAATAATTAAATTTTTTCTTAAGATCGTTAGATCCCAGCATTATTGTAATATAATCAAGAGGCCACTGACTCTCAATACATGGAACAATATATTTAATACCGTTTTTCTCGCCTTCATTAGGATCATCAGAGGCAATAGTTCTTCCATTTTGTCCCTCTTCGATTACCCTGAAATCCTCTCCTAGTTCCTTCTCCAATACACATGTATATCGGTTGTCTTCATCCATCCTAATACGATATTTAGGATCATATCCAAATGTTAATGAGTCTCCAAAACATAGAATTCTTTTTTTCATATATATTACCCGTCTTTCATTAAAACTATAATATGCATCGACATATTTTCGTCTGAATCCGCCCGTAAACGTAGCCATCCAATAAGTTATTTTTATCATTCCGGATCCGCTTCGTTTCTTCATCATGTATAACAAAAGAGGATAATTGACATAATCAACTATCCTCAATTAAAACTACTTCGCGTAATCGGTAACTCTAGATTCACGAATAACATTAACCTTAATCTGTCCGGGATATTCCATCTCTTCTTCAATCTTCTTAGAAATATCTCTCGCAAGTAATACCATATCGGCATCAGTAACCTGCTCAGGAACCACCATAATACGAACCTCACGACCCGCCTGAATAGCAAAAGATTTGTCAACTCCCTTAAAGGAATTAGTAATATCTTCTAATTGTTTTAATCTGTTAGTATATGTCTCCAATGTTTCTCGTCTTGCACCAGGTCTTGCAGCCGAAATAGTATCAGCAGCTTGAACAATACATGCAATAAGAGATTGCGGTTCTACATCACCATGATGTGATTCAACCGAATTTATAACAATAGCTGACTCTTTGTACTTTCTACATAATTCAACACCAAGCTGAATATGTGAACCTTCCATTTCATGATCAACCGCTTTACCAATATCATGTAGTAAACCGGCACGCTTTGCAACACGAACATCAACGCCAATCTCAGCAGCAAGTAAACCAGAAAGTAACGAAACTTCTATGGAATGCTTTAATGCATTCTGACCATAGCTGGTTCTAAACTTCATTCTACCTAAAAGCTTAATTAATTCAGGATGAATACCATGGACACCAACTTCAAGTGTTGCTGCTTCACCCTCCTCACGAATCATGGTTTCAACCTCTTTCTGAGCCTTCTCAACCATTTCCTCAATTCTAGCGGGGTGAATTCTTCCATCTACTATAAGCTTCTCAAGGGCAATTCTTGCAACCTCACGTCTTATAGGATCAAATCCGGAAAGTACAACAGCTTCAGGAGTATCATCTATAATAAGATCAACACCTGTCATCGTTTCGATTGTTCGTATATTACGACCTTCTCGACCGATAATTCTTCCCTTCATTTCATCATTAGGCAACTGAACAACGGAAATTGTAGTCTCTGCTACATGGTCTGCAGCACATTTCTGAATTGCATTAACCACATATTCTTTTGCCTTTTTTTCTGCTTCTTCTTTTGCTTTGATTTCTAATTCTTTAATCAAAACAGCAGTTTCATGTTTTACATCTTCTTCAACAATTTTTAACAGATATTCTTTTGCTTGTTCAGAGGTCAAACCGGATATTCGTTCCAGTTCCTGTACACGTTGCTCATTAAGCTTAGAAACTTCTTCCTTCTGCTTTGCCAAAGCTTCTTCCTTCTGTGCGTAGCTTGCTTCACGCTTCTCGATAGCTTCTGTCTTCTTATCGAGGTTTTCTTCTTTCTGCTGAACTCGACGCTCTAAACGCTGTAATTCACTTCTTCTTTCTTTAGTCTCTTTTTCAAGTTCATTCTTTGTTCTAATGGACTCTTCCTTGACTTCAAGTAAACCTTCACGTTTCTTAGCTTCTGCTGTTTTTAATGCTTCGTCTATAATCTCTCTCGCCTTAGTTTCAGCATTGCCAATCTTAGCCTCGTCATCCTTCTTACGACTGTTATATCCAAGTCTGTAAGAAACCAGAGCTGCTACAACCAGAAGTACTACTGCCACGACAATAATAATCGCGATTTGCACAGGGCACCTCCTTATAAAATTTTCATTGTACGATATTACAAGAGAATATAAAAAAATATTCCACCTCACAAAACTACAACAGTTAAATTTTATACTCTTTATAATGTTATGTCAAGTAAAATTGCTCTAACACACTGTTTATGATATCGAAAGAATATCCCTTTCTTGCAACAAAAGCAAATATCCTGTTACGTTCTTCAAAGCTCAAAGCACCGGGATTAGGGCATTTTTTTAATATTAATTTCTTTATTTTAGCCTCATCATTAGCCATGTCATATTCTTTTCTAAGTGCCGCCTCTATAATATCCGTCGAAATACCCTTGTCCATTAGTTTATTCTTAATAATTACGGCACTTGACCTTTCGGAATTAAGTCTTACATAATCCTCTGCATATCTACAATCATCAACATATCCATAGCTTTTAACATACTCTAAGGCTCTATTAATTACATTCTCAGGATAACAACTGTCTTTAAGCTTATTCTTAAGTGTTTTTTCAGTATAATCTCTTGACTTAAGAAGATTCATTGCCCTAAGCTTAGCTCGTTTAGTCAATAGATTGTTTATTATATCATCATAAGTCTGTTCATCTATTGTATTTCCTTCTTTTATTCCATATTTAGTTAATTCGCCTTTGTATAATACAAAGGCGAATTCATCATTAAGATATATCTTATATCTACCGGAAACATAATTTTCAATTCTTGTTATTTCCATAATAGTATTTCCTGTTCTGGCAATCAATCCTCATTACTCTCTATAGATGATACAGAATTCTCGGAAGCCTGAAGGCCGTAGTGTTCTCTTATTTTAGCATCTAATTCTGCCAAAATTTCAGGATTCTGCTCCAGATATTGTTTTGTATTTTCACGACCCTGACCAATCTTCTGTCCATTATAGGAATACCATGCACCGGACTTATTAATAATATCAACATTTGCAGCAAGGTCTACAATATCACCAACAATGGAAATACCCTTTCCAAACATAATATCAAACTCAGCTTCCTTAAATGGAGGCGCAATCTTGTTCTTCACAACTTTAACTCGTGTTCTATTACCAATAACCTCTCCAGCCTGTTTAAGAGATTCAATTCTTCTAACGTCCAAACGAACCGATGAGTAGAATTTAAGAGCACGACCACCGGTAGTTGTTTCCGGGTTACCAAACATTACACCTACTTTTTCTCTAAGCTGATTAATAAATACAACAGTACAATTTGATTTGGAAATAACTGCCGTAAGCTTACGAAGGGCCTGTGACATAAGTCTAGCCTGTAAACCAACATGCGAATCTCCCATATCACCATCAATTTCTGCCTTAGGTACAAGAGCAGCAACAGAATCCACAACAATAATATCTACAGCACCTGATCTAACCATTGTTTCAGTAATCTCTAAAGCCTGTTCACCATTATCAGGCTGAGAAATGTATAAATTATCAATATCTACACCTATATTCTTAGCATAAACCGGATCAAGAGCATGCTCAGCATCTATAAAGCCTGCGATACCACCACGTTTCTGTACTTCTGCAATCATATGAAGTGTAACAGTTGTCTTACCGGATGATTCCGGCCCGTATATTTCAATAATACGTCCCTTAGGAATTCCGCCAAGTCCCAAAGCAATATCAAGGCTTAATGAACCTGTAGGTATTGTTTCAACGTTCATATGGTTAGCTGTATCACCAAGCTTCATTACAGAACCCTTACCGTATTCCTTTTCTATTTTAGATAATGCAACTTCCAATGCTTTTAATTTTTCTTCTTTTTCCATTTGATTAGTCTCTCCTTTTAATATTCACACTCGCCCGGATAATCATTCTTATATACGAACCTCTGTTTTGAACATCTGTTCGCTGATATTTGCATTGTAAAACATTCGTTCGGGTGTGTCAAGTACTATTTTTTAATTTGTTACGTTTAAGTGTTTTAATTACCATAAGCATTCAAGATTCACTTAGGTCACAATTAATGTTAACATCTGTATATATTATATTACTAACGCAAATATAATATGAGTAATATCTGGTACACATAATTATTGTTTTGGGAAAATTAAGATACTATCAGTAATTAAAATGAATTAGTATAGACTTGATCATATAGCATATAGCACGTTGCATTAAGCCACTGCAACAAAGTCATTATATTCTAAATTGCGGCATCCTGCAACGTGCAATTTTATAAATTCATATTAAAAATTATTTTCACTGTAATACTCAAGCACACACAATCTCAAAAGTGATAATGCTGCTGTTGTAGCCATTTTTCTTACTTCTGTTCTGTTACCTGAGAAAATATATTTCTTTACTTTAACCTTATTCACAACGCAACATCCAATATATACAAGACCAATAGGCTTATCAGCAGACTCACCTGTAGGACCGGCAATTCCTGTAACAGAAATGCTTACATCCGCCTTTGTAAGTGCAGTACAGCCCTTTGCCATTTCCTTTGCAGTCTGTTCACTTACCGCACCGTATTTGGAAAGCGTGGACTTTTTAACTCCCATTCTGTTCTTTTTTGATTTATTGGAATAGGTAATAAAGCCTTCCTTAAAAATCTCAGAGGCACCCGGAACATCAATTATTCTGGAAGCAACCATTCCCCCGGTACATGATTCAACCGTTGAAACAGTTAACTTATTCATTGTAAGTAAGTCAACAACCGACTGTTCCAATGAAGTGTCCTCATCGGTTGCATAAATATTACTTCCGAAAATGCTCTTAATCTCCTTAACAATTGCCTTGCCGTTTTTCCTTGCAATGTCATCCTCGGATGAAGCCTTTACAATTACATGTACCTCCATGGGAAAACTTTCTATATACACCTTAGGATTATCATCAGAAAGAAGATGTTTTATTTTTTCTTCCACATCACTAGCTTCAATTCCACAGATTTTTACCATCTTATAATATTCAGCATTATTATCACTTAATTTTTCAGACTTCATAACAACCCCCATTAAAAACAAGTCAAAACATTTATAGTATAGAACTACATCTTATCACCTATTAAAATATTCCTGTTCTTGTAGATGTAATCAATAAGCGAAACAACTGTAAGAATCAATGCTATCCAAATAAGAGCATTGGTAACAAACTCAAAAACAGGATTATTAATATCTGCAATCAAAAAACAAACCATAAGAATCTGAAATGTTGTTTTGAATTTACCATACATACTAGCTGCAATAACCACGCCATTATCAGATGCAATAAGTCTAATACCATTAATAATTGAATCCCTTGCAATAATAACAATAACAATCCACGCCGGAAGCTGTCCTAATTCAACAAAACATATTAACGCCGACGAGACCAAAAGCTTGTCAGCCAAAGGATCCATAAACTTTCCAAAATTTGTAACAAGATTGTATTTTCTTGCAATTTTACCATCTAACAAATCAGTGAGACTAGCAATAATAAATATAGCCAGTGCAATATATTTTTCTATGCCAAGGCCAAAATCACATAAAAGAAACACAATAAAAAAGGGAATCATTATAACCCTTACAATTGTTAATTTATTCGGCAAATTCATCTATAATCTCTCCAATCAAATCATAACCTTTTGCTGCAATAATTCGAACATTAACAAAATCGCCACTCATATGCTCTCTTTTTGACTTTACAAATACAAGTCCGTCTACAGCCGGTGCATCCATAAAGGTTCGAGCCGCGTATACATCCTCCTCAACCAGCTTACCCTCTATCATTGCTTCCAGAACAGTTCCAACCATATTCTGTGCATGTTCATAGGCAATTTCCTGTTGAAGAGACATTATTTCATCTCTTCTTGCTTCCTTAACATTTTCTTGAACCTGATTATCCATTTCAGCCGCTTTAGTATTCTCTTCTGCGGAATATGTAAACACACCTAATCTGTCAAATTCAACAGTATCAACAAATTCAAGCAGCTCCTTATGAGAAGCCTCTGTTTCACCCGGAAAACCTGAGATAATTGTCGTTCTGATTGTAACATCAGGAATACGTTCTCTCAGCTTACTTATGCAAAGCTCAAGATCTTTTTTATTGGTTCTTCGTCCCATTCTTTTCAGAACCTCATCTGAGCAGTGTTGAATAGGCATATCAATATAATTACATATTTTTTTCTCGGTTCTAATCGTTTCAATTAACTCATCTGTAATTTCCTCAGGATAACAATATAATAAACGAATCCAATGGAGTCCCTCTATCTCACACAAACTGTGCAGAAGCTTTGGAAGTGATTTTTTACCATAAATATCGACTCCATACAAAGTAGTCTCCTGGGCAACAAGAATAAGCTCACGAACACCTGAATCAGCCAGGAACTTAGCCTCTTCAATTAGTTTATCCATAGGAACAGATGAATATTTTCCGCGAAGCTTAGGAATAATACAATATGTACAATTCTTATTACAACCCTCAGCAATTTTCAAATACGAATAGTATCCACCGGTGGTAATTATACGTGATGTATCCACAGCTACTCTTTTATCAAGAGAATCTATCTCACATACAAATTCACCGGCAAGCGTTCTTTCTACGACAGACACGATTTTATCATATGCCGTGGTTCCTACTATGCCGTCAACCTCAGGTAATTCCTGTTTGATTTCTTCGAAATAACGCTGTGCAAGGCATCCTGTAACAATAAGGGAACGACATTTGCACCCATTCCCGGCAGACAGCTTTAGCTGTGCCATTTCAATTATTGTATTAATACTTTCTTCCTTAGCATCATTTATAAAGCCGCATGTATTTATAACAATTACATCAGCTTCATACTCGTCATCTGTAAAGGAATATCCTTTATCGTGAAAAATTCCGAGCATAACCTCGGAATCCACCAAATTCTTATCGCAACCAAGCGAAACAAAAAAAATGTTCATTAATGATTAATCCTCATCACCAACAATCTTAATAACACCTGTGTTAAGCTCCTCAATAGCCACAGAAAGAGGCTTCTTTTCAGATACATTTGCAACAGGTGTAGGTGCATGATCAATAAGCTGTCTTGCACGCTTTGAAGTAGCCATAACAATTGAATAACGACTGTTTACAACAGGCTGCTCTCCCTCTTCTACCTCACTGTTAACTACCTTCATCAAATCATTATAAGATGGATGTAACATTTCTATTCCTCCTTAAGAAATAATTTAAATTGTTTTTTAACGTCATCTATAAATCCTAAATTACGACATGTATCATACTTTGCGCTCTGTATGGTATCATGCACATTTTTTACACACTCATTAATATCATCATTAATAATCAAATAATCGTACTTTTCAATCAGTTCAGCTTCTCTTGCTCCCTGTTGCATTCGTTTCATTATAACTTCTTCAGTCTCGGTTCCACGTTTTTTCAAACGATTATATATTTCCTGTACATTAGGCGGCATAAGGAATAAAAGCAACGCATCCGGACATTTTTCTTTAACAATCAAGGCACCCTGTGTCTCAATTTCAAGAATAACATCCTTTCCTGACTCAAGCATCTCTTCAACATATTTTTTAGGAGTACCATAATAATTATTTACATACTGGGCATGTTCGAGAAGCTCATCATTTTTAATCATATTCTCAAATTCATCTCTTGTAACAAAAAAATACTCTCTACCGTTTTCTTCACCGGGTCTTGGATTTCTTGTGGTCGCAGAAATTGACAAGGCATAATTATCATACTGATTAAGAAGAGCCTTCATTATTGTTCCTTTTCCTGAACCGGCAAAACCCGAAACTATCAATAAAACACCCTTTTTCATTAAGGCCTCCTGTTATTCTATGTTCTGAATCTGTTCACGAACCTTCTCAATATCTGTTTTCAAATCTATGGCTACATTGCTTGTCATTAAATCATTTGATTTTGATAAAATAGTATTAGCCTCACGATTCATTTCCTGTGCAATAAAATCAAGCTTACGTCCAACACTTCCACCTGAATTCAACGTATCTTTTGTTCCTGTAATATGACTCTTTAATCTTACTATTTCCTCATCAACGCATACCTTATCGGCAAACAAAGTCACTTCAGTCAAAAGTCTTGTTTCATCCACATTAACGTCCGAAACAAGCTCCTTAACTCTGTCATAAATTTTTGTTCTATACTCTGCGATAATCTCCGGAGCTCTCTTTTCGATTTCTTCAACAAGCTTAAGCATTTCCTCAAGCTTGCCACATAAATCAGCCTTAAGATTCTCGCCCTCTTTAATTCTGGCATCCACAAACATTTCACAGGCTTTTCTAAGAACATTCTCTAAATCATTCCAAAGCTCACTCTCATCAAGCTCCTGCTCTTCCAGTACCAAAACCTCCGGATATCTGGACAATGTTGATATTCTTACATCATTCTCCATACCAAAATCACTAGCCATCTCATTAAGATAATTCATATATCCCTTGGCCATTTCTTTGTTGTATTTCAAGCTGAAATTATTCTCTGTATAATCTTCATATGTAATAAAAATATCAACTTTTCCTCGCTGAATATATTCTTTCAATACATTCCTGATTGATGCTTCAAAAATACTTAATTTCTTAGGCATTTTAATATTAGTATCAAGGTATCTGTGATTGACAGCTTTCATTTCTACAGTGAGTTTTTTATTTCTATCACAATGCTCTGCACGGCCATAGCCGGTCATACTTTTTATCATCATGTACTCCTTTATATTTCAAATACGCCTCGCATACCTGACCGTGAGATGCACATCTCAAGTTAGCGTGACACAATCATCTGCGCATCTAATGTGAATCCCGAAGGCTTAAACTGTAAAGGGGACTGTCCCCCCTC
The DNA here is from genome assembly GCA_045627745.1 of Lachnospiraceae bacterium. GTDB lineage: Bacteria > Bacillota > Clostridia > Lachnospirales > Lachnospiraceae > UBA2868. The sequence continues at coordinate 18,563 of JAZQOI010000084.1, forward strand.
CTCAGTATAGATTGTAACCCCACCTACGCAACCCTTAGGGTAGCGGTACAATCCACTTCTGATTATAGCTTTCAGACACTCCACAATATTATATTCTATTCATATTTCATCGTCAAGGACATAAAGCAGTACCAAATACAGTTTCACGGTAATTTTTCCACGGAAATCAAATATTCAAATGGATACATCTGTATTTGCAGAATAAACAGGTTTTGTTATAATTTATGATATTAACTGTTCAGTGAAACAATTAGGTTAATCCTAAATTCAGAAAAAGAGGTTTATTATGGCACTTGACGGAATAACAATAGCCGCCCTTACAGCGGAACTAAATTCAAATATTTGCAATTCACGTATAAATAAAATCGTGCAACCTGAAAAAGACGAATTGCTATTAACATTAAAAACAACAAACGGTCAGCAAAGGCTATGTATATCAGCCAATGCCTCCTTACCTTTTTTATATCTTACAGATACGAACAAACAGGCTCCCCTGTCTGCTCCAAGCTTCTGTATGCTTCTAAGAAAACATTTATCCAACGGTAGAATTGTAAAAATCGAACAACCCTCACTTGAGAGAATTATAATTTTTACAATAGAACATCTGAATGAAATGGGTGATTTATGCTCAAAAAAGCTTGTGATTGAGCTTATGGGCAAGCACAGTAATATCATATTTTTAGATAGCGAGGACATGATTATAGATAGTATAAAGCATGTCAGTAGTGCCGTAAGTTCTGTACGAGAGGTACTTCCCGGCAGACATTACTTCATTCCAATGACTCAGGAAAAATTCAATCCCTTCACTATAACAGAAGCCGATTTTATTACTGCTCTTTGTTCAAAACCATTCCCCGTTTCCAAAGCAATTTACACTACCCTAACCGGATTCTCTCCAATTATGGCAGAGGAGCTTTCCTATAAAGCACATGTTGCCTCAGAAATACCTGCATCAGAGTTATCAAAAGATGCCTTACATCATATTTATGAAGAAATGCAGGCGCTAATACAAATCATAAACTCAGGAAACTTTGAACCGAATATTATACATAACAAAAAAGCACCGGTTGATTTTGCTCCGCTGATTTTAACTGTATATTCTGATTGTTCCTTCAATAGATACAATTCTATTTCTGATTGTCTGGTTAATTTCTATGAACAAAAAAGCATTGTAACAAGAATCAAGCAAAAATCTGTTGATTTAAGAAAAATCGTTCAAACAGCCCTTGAGAGGAACGTCAAAAAGTACGATTTACAGCTTAAGCAACTTAAAGACACAGAAAAAATGGACAAATACAGAATATACGGCGAACTGATTAATACCTACGGCTACAATCTCAAACCGGGCTTAAAATCATTTGTTGCCAATAATTACTACACAGGAGAGGATATTACTATTCCACTGGATTCTAACTTAAGTGCCATGGAAAATTCAAAAAAATATTTTGATAAATACGGCAAGCTGAAACGAACAAAGGAAGCCGTTACAATTCAGATAGCAGAAACAAAGTCAGAAATTGAGCATCTTAAATCAATAGAGAATTCGTTAAACATTGCACTCTTGGAAGCTGATCTTACCGAAATCAAGGATGAGCTTATTGAAAGCGGTTACATTAAGAAAAAATCAGGCAAAAAAATGAAAGAGCTAAAAAGCAAGCCCTTTCATTATGTTACCGAAGATAATTTTCATATTTATGTTGGAAAAAACAATTACCAGAACGATTATCTCACTTTCAAATTTGCAAATGGTAATGACTGGTGGTTTCACGCAAAAGGAATCCCCGGCTCACACGTAATAGTAAAATCAGAAGGAAAGGAGCTCCCTGATAAAGTATTTGAAGAAGCAGGCGCACTGGCTGCCTACTATTCAAGCGGACGCAATCAGGATAAGGTAGAAATTGACTATGTTCTAAAAAAAGAAGTCAAAAAACCTTCTGCTTCCAAACCGGGTTTTGTAGTATACTATACCAACTACTCTCTGATAGCCACTCCAACTATATCAAGCACATTAATTTCCGAATAATAATAATAATGTACTAATTTCCGGGAATAAATAGGGTTTGTCCCAAGGTAAGAGCATCCGGATTGGGGATATTTACATAATTAGCCACATATATTACAGACCAGGCAGAACCATATCCGTATGCATCCCTTGCGATTGTCCACAGAGTATCGCCATCCTTTACCACGTAGGTTTGTCCCGGAACAGCCTTTGCTACTTCAAGAGCCATACTTATCGTCTCGCTATCAGCATTTTCTTCAATTAGCTGTGCTGACGCATCAACAACAGTCTTAATCTTATTTGATGTTGTTTCTTCTTTTGTCTCTTCTATCGTTTCTTCTGTTTTTTCTTCAGATTCTTTTACTTTTTTATTATCATCCTCTTTACTACTTTCTTGGGATTTATCAATTATTCTCTTGTCATCCTTGTTTAGGGCACTATCTTTATTACTATTTATATTATTATTTTTCTTTACAGTGGTTGTATTTTCCTTTTTTTCATCCTTTACATTGTCTCTTTTATTGTCATTATTTCCGCCATTTTTTGTAGTCTTAACTTCTGTTTTTACCTTTGAGTTTTTATTATCTGATACCTTCTTATCTGTTTTGTTCTCGGAAGTCACATCTTCCCTCTCAGATACATTCTCATCAGTTTCATTCTCTGATACAATTTCATTATCAGATACTACTTCATTATCTGAAACAACCTCTTCTGCTTCGTTATCTGATACAGCTTCATTATCAGACACTGCCTCTTCCACTTCGTTATCAGCCACTACTTCATTATCTGAAACAACCTCTTCCACTTCATTATCAGATACTACTTCGTTATCAGACACTGCTTCTTCCACTTCGTTATCAGACACTGCTTCATTATCTGAAACAACCTCTTCCACTTCATTATCAGATACTACTTCGTTATCAGACATTGCTTCATTATCTGAAACAACCTCTTCTGCTTCGTTATCTGATACAGCTTCGTTATCAGACACTACTTCATTATCTGATACAACCTCTTCTGCTTCGTTATCTGTTACAGCTTTGTTATCAGATACTGCTTCATTATCTGATACAGCTTCGTTATCTGATACTGCTTCATTATCTGATACAGCTTCGTTATCAGATATTGCCTCTTCCACTTCGTTATCTGATACAGCTTCGTTATCAGATACAACCTCTTCTGCTTCGTTATCTGATACAGCTTCGTTATCTGATACTGCTTCATTATCTGATACAGCTTCGTTATCAGATACAACTTCGTTATCTGACACTGCCTCTTCCACTTCGTTATCAGATACTGCTTCATTTTCAGATACAACTTCGTTATCAGACACTGCCTCTTCCTCTGAAACAGCCTCTTCCACTTCATTTTCAGATACTACTTCGTTATCAGACACTGCTTCATTATCTGAAACAACCTCTTCTGCTTCGTTATCTGATACTGCTTCATTATCTGATACAGCTTCGTTATCAGATACAACTTCATTATCAGACACTGCCTCTTCCACTTCGTTATCAGACACTACTTCATTCTCTGACGCAGTCATTTCATCTGTAATAACAACGATTCTGTCCTGTTCTTCATAATTTCCCACATTACCCAGAAGCTCAACAGAAATATAATCAGCAACAACATCATTTATCAAAATGCCACTATCCTCAATACACTTACTCTGTGAGAATGGATAATAGCAATCACCACCCTCAGCAAGATAATCTACTGTAGCGACTTTATACATAGCCTTCTCATCAAATGCCTCACCATTTATAGATTTAATGGTAACACGATTAATTGATGACGGACTATGATATATTGACGAGGGATACTTCTCCCCCTCATCATATTCCTTATTTGTGTCAATCTCTATTTCCATTCCGGCTATCTGTGGAAATGAGCTTACCCTCTTAGGAAGCGCATAGGTTGCTGCTTCAAGAACCTCCAAAAGATCAGCTCCTTTAACCTCAAGAAGCCTTACTTCATCCTCAAATGGCATAACATTATCTATATCCAGTCTTGAAAAATCACCGGCTTCAATTTTTCCTGAAAAACCACCATCATTTATTATAGCAGCATCAGCAGGCAGCCCGTTTTCATCCATATACCACAGCAATGCATCGGTAGTAAGCATACCAAGATTAGATTCCAAGGAACCTGTACTTATGCTGCTGTTGCATTCTAAGTCCACTTCACTAGTACCAATAATATCCCCCTTTATGGCAGCTTCTTCCTCAAGAAGTCCATCCACAGCCTCTAAAACAGCCTCGTCTGTAGCTGCAAAATCAAGAACATCCTCATAATCTACATTAAAAGAGTCACCATCCTCAACTACAACAGCCATCTGCTCGCCGTAATCATTACAGGTAACAAGTGTAACATCAGAGACTTCAACAACAGCTTCATCACTATCTGCATCAAAAACTATGTCAACACCATTAAGCTCTTTAATAATATCTTCTGTTCTGTATGGCTTTGCAGAACTATCATCAACCAAATGAGAAAGGCATATTATTGTATCGCACCCTGAAGCCTTAAGGTCTTGAATCTGCTTCTTTGCACATTTAACCATATCATCCTGCTCAAGAACCTCAACATCGTCCAAATCCTCAATAGTATTATCATCAAGAATGTGACTAAGCGCAAATATACCCAACTTCATACCGTTGTCAAATTCATAAACAACGTTTTTTTCATACACTTCTTTCCCTTTATATGTAACATTAGATGCAATAATATCAAAATCAGCCCCCTGAACATTACTGTTAAACTTTCTGGCACTGTATAAAAAATCATTATCGCCAATTGCCATTGCGTCATATCCGGCAATATTCATCAAATCCACACAACATTTTCCTTCGTATTCATTGGCAATGCTGCTTCCAATTATAGAATCGCCTCCATCTAAAAGAACTACGTATGCCCCCATATCCTCATAATAATGCTTAATTGCACTGATTTTGGAATAAGCCTGTATATTCCCTCTGACAGAATCAGTATATAGAACAACCAGCTTGTTTTCGTAATCTTCTACACCTTCAGTAGCATACACATCCACTACCGGTAAAATAGTTGCACACACAGTCGCAACCAACCCAATAATAAAACCTTTCATTCCTTTCATTGTAATCTCCTCCCTCGTAACTTAAATATTTAACTTATTTCTAAAAACTATCTTAATATATCTGCAATCTTTGATACGACCAAGGGCTTATTCATATAAGAATTGGCTCCTGCCAGTATACAATCAGAAATCAAATCCTCAGTAATCTTAGAAGTAAGCATGAGAATCGGTATATTTCTTGCATACTCTGTATTAAGCCCTCTAATTTCTCTTGTTGCGGTAATGCCATCCATCTCAGGCATACATACATCCATAATAATCACATCAAAGGAAAATGGTTCTGAAGCTTTAAAAATATCATAAGCAACCTTTCCATTTTCAGCCTCTACAACATTTGCACCTTCACTTTTCAAAATATCAATCGATATTTCCATGCTTAACTCATTGTCTTCCACTAATAGAATATTAGCTCCCAAAAGACTCTCTCCGCCTAATTCAACCGGTGAGAACTGATTGTCCTGGAGCTTACCGCCAATAGCATGTTGTTCAAATTTAGCCCTGCATTTTTCAAAACAATTCAACAGCTTTTTAGAAAACACACCACACTCGCCACTTAAAATCATATTAAAGGCCTGATCGCAACTGTAAGCCTCCTTGTATACCCTCTTGGTAGTAAGTGCATCAAAGCAATCTGCTATGGAAACAATCTGAGCTGAAATAGGAATTTCATCTTCTTTAAGACCCATAGGATATCCACATCCATCCCATTTTTCGTGATGGCAGCAGCAAATGTCCATACTTGTTTTAACGTATGCCTCACTCCAGTCCTTAGGAGCCTTTTTAAGTATCTCGCAGCCCTTTAAACAATGAGTTTTCATTACATCAAATTCATCCTTAGTAAGCTTGCCGGGCTTAAGTAAAATAGTGTCAGAAATCATGATTTTGCCCAAATCATGCAAGGCACTTGCTGATGAAATAAGATTAACATCCTGTTGAGTAAGACCATATTCCGGTAAATCTTCCTTAACCTGCTCAGCCAGAATATAAGTAAATCCCTTAACACGCCGTATATGTTCTCCACTTTCTTCATCTCTGCTTTCAACAACATCGCCAAGTAGTTCAACAATTTCTGCATTCATACGATTGAGCGCTTTATTCTTAGATTGAAGCTCCACAGTACGATTGAAAACAGTCTGCTCCAATTCCTTCTGCTGAGCAATTGAATCCTTTGTTTCTTCATCAACTGTTCTAATTCCTACAACGAACCCCACCAGAACTCCATCAATTTTATTGGCAGTAAATTTTGCTTGATAATACTCTAGCTTGTCATTAATGTTTGCCCTAAAATTAACAAAATATGCAGGATTACTGTTAAGATGATTAATAATCTTGCCATACTTAGTACTTCTGTCAAAGGACTCTCTATCCTCCTCATATACAATATTATCCCTAAGCAAATGAATTCTTCGGTGGAAATTTCTTTCGTAGGACCAACCCTTTGTCAAAACTTCAAAGAGCTCACTTCGTCTAAAACAAATAGTATCATCAGAACCAATATCCTCTACTGCCGAAACATAATCCACGCATTCAAAATCCTGTGATAATTCAGCAATGGTAGCAAGCTGTCGTTCATGATTAATATACTCTTCATATTCCTTTCTGGAAACATCATCAATGCTATGTATTCCAACAATAATACATTCCTTGGAATCAAAACTATATTTAACATACTTTGCCTGATAAAATTTATGGCCACCCTCAGTCTTTGCCGTATAATTCACATAATATACCGGCTTCTCATCCAACTGTTTCTTTACATAATCAAAATCATTATTAATCAAATATTTATTTCGTTCCGTATCAACTACATTTTTATTACAATAAGAACGCATGCACTCGGTAAAATAAACCTCTGGCTTTTCTTTAATATCGCTTTTCAATAATTCAACCGGACTTATAATATAGCGGTTAAGCTTTCCCGTCTCACTTTCAAATACACAAACGCCTTCATAATCACTAAGAAAACCATTCATTATGATACTTTCGTTAGCTTCAGCTTTATCACTGATAATTCTATCCTTATTAATTCCTATAAATTTGTAATATTCCGAATTATCAGAAAGTTCCTCTGACGCATTAATATACAGACGGGTTACAGAAATAATAATGTTAATATTCTTAAACAGCTGATTATATACATCGTCATTTTTTAACAAGCCATCTTTAATAGCCGCAGCAGTCTGGCTATATGCAGTAGATTTGCCAAATCTTTGCTTAATATATTCAAGACAATCCTTTGGAATATCCTGATTAAGGATTATCACCTGAATAAAATCACACAAAATAGGATTCGACCTATATAACTCCTTAAATATCTCAATACACATGTCAAGATTATTCATCATGGAGTCGGCCGGATCATAATCAAAATTAATTATGTCAATTGCATACTTTATAGTTTCAAGAAGCAATTCTTCCTTATTGTTGAAACGCTGTGAAACCAATCCCTGAGTAACCTTCGCACTTATTGCTATATCGCTAAGCTTTGTACCCGAAAAACCTTTTTTTCCAAACTCATCTATTGCAGCATCTAAAATTCTTTTATTGCTGTTTTCTCTTCTTTCTTTATTAATACCAGCCATAGTCCACTCCTAAGCATAGCAACATGTTATCGATATTTTAGCAAAACTAAAACAACCCCACTACTAATACTCAATTTACTAAATTCAACTATAGCATTTTGAGAAAAGGTTTTCAAGAGTATTAAATAAGGCTGTACCGAAAGCAGTACAGCCTAAAAATATTTATCATCATTTAATTGCAAAATATTATTTTATCTTGCACACATATACTTAAGATTCTCCCATCTTCTGTCAACTTCCTCCTGGAACTGAACAAGAAGATCTTCATTACCCTTCTTGAATAAATGCTTAAATCTACCCTGAGGTCTTAAGAAATCTTCAATAGGAAGCTTCTTCTTAGGTTCATAATTAAGAATCCAGTTGCCATGGTCAACCTCAAACAATGGCCAGTAGCAGGTTTCAACAGCTAATTTACAAATTTCCATAATATCAGGTGTATCATATCTCCATCCACGAGGACATGGAGCTAACACATTTAAGAATGCTGCACCTTCTGTATAAATTGCCTTTTCTGACTTTTCATACAAATCCTTGAAATTCTGTGTAAGTGTTGTCTGAGCCACATAAGGAACATCATGCTCTGCAATAATTGCAGCAAGATCCTTACGATTCTGCATCTTACCGTTTGACTGAGTTCCAACAGGTGTTGTTGTTGTATCTGCAAACATAGGTGTTGCACTTGAACGCTGAATACCGGTATTCATATACGCACCGTTATCGTAGCATACGTATACCATATCATGACCACGCTCCATAGCACCTGAAAGTGACTGGAAACCAATATCGTATGTACCACCATCACCACCAAAGGTGATAAACTTAAAGTTCTCATCTGCTGGAATACGACCACGTTTCTTCAAAGCCTTATATGCTGTTTCAACACCAGAAAGTGTTGCTCCTGCATTTTCAAAAGCATTGTGAATATATGAATCCTCCCAAGCTGTATATGGGTACATATATGTTGATACTTCAAGACATCCTGTAGCATTACCAATAACTGCATGATCACCTTCATGAAGGGCTCTTAACACACCTCTTACTGCAATCGTAGCTCCGCAACCTGCACACATACGATGTCCGGGAGCAAGACGCTCCGGTTTATTCATAACCTCTTTAAGATTGTAATTAGACATCTTACTTCCTCCTACTTACGTAATCCAATATATTGATACTGTTCCACTTCCTTGCCATTTTTAACCATGTCCTCAAGCTCATTAAAAATTGAATATACATGATTTACTGTAAAATCACGACCGGCAAGTCCATACATATAACTAACAGCTTCAATATTGACTTTATTTTTAAACAGCGCTGCACATACTTCCATGCTTAACGGACCACCGTTTCCATTGTAGCTTTCACAACGATCCATAATAGCAACAGCCTTGCAATTCTTAAGCGCATTAGCAATTTCTACTGCAGGGAAAGGACGAAATACACGTAATTTAAGAATGCCTACCTTCATGCCCTTACTTCTTAAATCATCACAGGCCTGCTTAGCAGTACCTGCTGCCGAACCCATAATAAGCATAATATACTCAGCATCTTCTGTCCTATATTCTTCAAAAAGCCCATACTCTCTACCTGAAAGCTTTGCAAAATCCTTAGCAACCTTAAGAATTACTTCCTTACTGTTTTCCATTGCAACTTCCTGATTTTTCTTAGCTTCCATAGCATAGTTAGAAATAGAATATGGTCCAACCGCCATAGGTTTACCTGCATTAAGAAGAAATTCCTCAGGCTCGTATGTTCCTACGAAATTCTTAACCTCATCATCCTCAAGAAGCTCAATATTCTCTACTGCGTGAGAAGTAATAAAACCATCCTGACAAATCATTATAGGAAGATGAACATTTTTATCCTCTGCAATAGGATATGCCTGAATAAAATTATCATAGGCTTCCTGATTATTCTCAGCATAAATCTGAATCCAACCTGTATCACGTGCACCCATTCCATCCGAATGATCACAGTTAATATTAATAGGACCGGATAAGGTACGATTAACAAGTGTAAGAGCACATGGCATACGATTAGATGCTGCCAATAACAACTCTTCCCACATAAGTGCAAGACCGGCAGAAGATGTAGCAGTAAGACTTCTTGCACCGGCAGCCTCAGCACCGATTGTTGCACTCATTGATGAATGTTCGGATTCTACCGGAATAAACTCTGTATCCATCTGTCCGTTGGCAATATAAGTAGATACCATCTGCGGAATTTCCGTTGAAGGTGTAATAGGAAATGCAGGCATTACGTCCGGATTAATCTGGCGAATAGCATATGCAACTGCTTCATTTCCTGACATTCTGTCTCTTCTTGCAAATTCTTCTTTACGCATTCTACTGTCCCTCCCTCATCTCTATAGCGCCGAAAGGACATACCTTTGCACAAATACCGCAACCCTTACAATGGTCATAGTCAAAATCAGCTCTTTTTGAATCCTTTACAGGAATTGCACAATCGGGACATACCGGAGTGCAAAGAAGACACTGCTTACACTTATCCTGTAAAAATACAGGAGTATTTGTTCTCCACTCTCCTGTTTTAAACAATTTAGAGGTTGCACCTGCATATGTAATCA
>JAZQOI010000085.1:0-32536 GCA_045627745.1 Lachnospiraceae bacterium
CAGACCAGAGATTTGCCATCCGACTTCCTTCAGATTCCGTCTCACGGCGGACACCCTTGTCATTGGCTGTATCCTTCCCACTACTAGGGCGGATTAGGGACTTTCACCCATTAGAAACGTGCGCCGCAAGGCGCACATGAACAAAAACATCGGGATTCCCGATGTTTTTTTAACGTAACAAGCTTTCAATTAGATATGCATAAATTTCCTGATTTTTAACTTCCCAATTATCGCATATAGACACAGCCGCCTCCTCTGTAGGCATTGCGATTTTAATATTAAGAAGCTCGACATTCTTCTCCTTGGCAACAAGCTCAGCCACATATTCACCAACTGTACTCTTGTAATAATTAGCCTGTATTGATACTTCATTACGAAGCTGTAATTCCTTATCCTTAAGATAGCTGTTAAGCTCCTCCTTTATGGAGTCCGACAGAAGATTGTTAAGACTGCTAATAGTCTCTCTTCCCTTATCTGTAATTTCTAAATATGACGCATTTCTCTTGAATTCAGAATCTACCAGCTTATCCTCTGTCAGCTCATAAATAATGGACTGAAGCTTAAAGTAATCTGTATATTCCTTATCAAGCATAAAATCAAATATCTGGGTCTTAGTAAGTGAAAAATCAACACTATCCAGCATGTATAAAATTATCAGCTTATATAATGTAAGCGGATTCATATCTTGCATTTAATTTTCCTTCTCCTTAAGCCATTTCATATGTTCTTTAATCTTAACCTCATATCCGTTACCGGTAGGTCTGTAAAATTCACTTCCCGATAATTCATAAGGAAGATATTGCTGTTCAACATAATGCTTAGGATAATCATGAGCATATTTGTAGCCCACACCATGTCCTAGCTTACCGGCACTTTTATAATGAGCATCCTGTAAATGCGTGGGAATAGTAATATTGGCAGTCTTTTTAACAGCCTCCATAGCTTCACCTATTGCTATCGTACAGGCATTACTCTTAGGTGCCGTTGCAATATATATTACTGCCTGAGATAATATCAATGAAGCTTCAGGCATTCCCACCCTTTCCACAGCAAGAGCCGCATTAGTAGCAACCACCAGAGCATTGGGATCTGCATTTCCCACATCTTCCGAAGCACATATCATCATTCTTCTTGCAATAAAAGTCACACTCTCTCCCGCATCCAGCATACGCGCCAGATAGAATACAGCCGCATCAGGATCGGAGCCTCTCATAGACTTAATAAAAGCAGAAATTGTATCGTAATGATTATTACCTGATTTATCATATTTTACCACACGACGCTGAATACATTCCTCTGCCACATCAATTGTAATATGTATTTTGCCTTCTTCATTTCTCTCTGTAGTAAGTATAGCAAGCTCCACAGCATTAAGAGCACTTCTTGCATCACCATTTGCCATATCGGCAAGAAAGCAAACAGCATCTTCATCAATAATAGCGTTGTAGGCTCCCATCCCCTTAACATCATCGTACACAGCACGATTTATTAAGATTTTAATATCAGAAGCATCCAGAGGCTTAAGTTCAAAAATAACCGACCGGGAAATAAGAGCTCCGTTTACTTCAAAATAAGGATTCTCCGTAGTAGCTCCTATAAGAATAATGGTTCCGTCCTCTACAAAAGGAAGCAGATAATCCTGCTGCCCCTTATTAAAACGGTGAATCTCGTCAATAAAAAGGATGGTCTTTTTACTGTACATAGATAGTGTATTCTTTGCTTCATTAGTCACTTCCTCCATATCCTTTTTACCTGCCACAGTGGCATTAAGCTGTCTAAACTCTGCGCTTGTGGTATTGGCAATGACTTTGGCCAATGTAGTCTTACCTGTACCCGGAGGTCCATAGAAAATAATGGAGCTGAGCTTATCAGCCTGGATTGCCCGATATAGCATCTTGTCTTTACCTACAATATGCTGCTGTCCCACCACCTCATCAAGTGTAGTAGGTCGCAAACGAGCAGCCAATGGCGAGTCCTTTTCCTTATTCTGTTCTCTGAAATATTCAAATAAATCCATTAGTCCTCACACAAACTGATTACGTTCTTCATCATACCGATAATTAATTGCTGACAGTTTTTTTTCAATGTCATCCTTAGAACACTCAAGATCCTCACATAGAGCCTCTAATGAATTATAATAATCCCTAAGCTTAAGATTCACAACACTTAACAGCATACATGGGTCATTTGGTAATGTCTGCATATTTCCTCCCTGTTAAAATGAATCCTTTAAAGTTCTGATTACAAGCTGCTGTTCCAGCTCGTATCCGTTCTGGATTCTTTTTGATCCGTAATTCAAATACCTTATATCTGATTTTTTCAAATGAATTGCCTTTTCATGCTTGGAAGTAAGATGAAAATAATTCTCAGAAAAAACAGCATCCGCCTGCTTTAAATCAAGTTCAACAAAGGCTGAAAAACCACTTGAAAGCATTCGAATAACAAATTCATCCATAAGCTCTATTACAGAATATGAAATAGATGATGCTTCAAGAGCAAGTCGCTTATAGGGAACAAAAATCTCTATTTCCGAGGTCGATTCATTATTCTCATCATCTATGAATACAGCCTCCATAAATACTCTGCTTTCAAGACCTTCAATAAAAGGTCCATAATTAATCTCACATACCTTGACAGCTTCAAAGGGCTTAAGCTCCACCTCGTACTCCACATCATGAAGCAATCTGAACTCAAAGGTCTGTAAGCTGATTTTAACACGTCTTACAACACTGTTTCTTGTTTCATTCTGAACATATACGGCTACAACATTGTCTGTTTTTTCTATAGAACCGGCCACAGGTGCATAGAATTTTCTGGCCATATAATGAAGCGCCTTATATCTTCCATAATAATCAATACTCGACCAGGATGCCACAGGCCAGCAGTCATTAAGCTGCCAGTACAGAGCTCCCATACATCTTCCTCTGTTTCGTCTGAAATGTTCAACAACACCCTTTATGGCAAGGCCCTGAGTAATTTGTGTTAAATACAACAGGCTCTCCAAATCCTTCGGAAAAAGAAAGTTCTGTGACATATAATATAACATTTTTCCATTGGCGCCCTCATCCTTTTGATGACTTTCCATGACATCTGAAAAAATATTTCTGTCCTCAGCCTTAGTGAAGGTCTTAATAGTCTTAAGAGAGGGGAAGGACTGGAAACCGAATTCAGTACAAAATCGCATAAGATGCTTTTTATATTCGGAAAATGACTTTTCCCCCTGCCATAGCTCCCGGTAATGGCAGTCACCCCTGTTCTCGTCTGAAGGAATGTTAAATCCACCACCGGAAGAAGGCGAAGATGGCCAATAGAAAACTCCCTTGGCATATTCCTTAACAATTTTAGGAAGTATTCCTTCAAATAACATTATATAATCCTGTTTAAGAGGCTCTGAATGCTTTTTAACTTCCTTATCATTACACCAGGACTCCTCAATCTCATTGTTACCACATATAAGACCAAGACAGGCATGATTTCTCATTCGTTTAATATTATCTATAGCCTCAGCTTCAACTGTCCTTCTAAAATCATCATTAAGCTCATACAGGTTCCTTGAAAACATCATATCCTGCCATACAATAAGGCCATATTCATCGCATAAATCGTAGAAAGTCTCTGATGGATAATATCCGCCACCCCATACTCGAATAGTATTAAAATTACTTCTTACACATGCCTTAAGAAGATAGTCTATCTTCTCTCTTGTAATAAAAGGATATATTTCATCCTCAGGAACATAATTAGCTCCCATGGAGAACATTTTTACACCATTTACCACAAAGCAGAACTCCCTGCCATATTCATCCTTCTCGGTACTTACCGTAAGAGTTCTAAGACCAATCCTGTAGCTTTTCTGATCCCACTGATTACCATTCATATCAAGAGCATACAGGCTTAATGTATATAACGGTTGGTCTCCGAGACCATTTGGCCACCACAGTTTAGGACCTTCAACAGGGATGTTTATCGTACACTTTCCTTCGACAAGTCCGGCAGTAGCTGCCTTAATCCTTCCTTCGGGAGAGATTAATTCTGCCTGAATAACATAACCCTCCTCATGGAAAATCTCCGCCTTAACATTTACCTCAAGAGAAACTCCATCTTCATGGTGCTGGATTATTTCTGCCTCATCAAGCTTTAAAAAGCTGTGACCTACCAGGTCAATACTTCTCCATATTCCGCAATCAGGAAGCTTGGCAGACCAATCCGAGCCAAACATACACTGGGACTTTCTCAGATATTGATTGCCCTGCATACATCCAACCGGAGTATATTTAACCGTTTTATTCATCCCCGGCCTTCTATCCTCAATATACTCAATAGGAGAATCAAGCTCTATAGTAATTCTGTTTCCTGTAGGGTACAGCAAATCCTTTATTTCAAAATAATAGGTTCTGTGCATATTATCGCACTTACCAACAGGCATATCATTAATATATATCTTTGCAAGAGTGTCAATTCCCTTACATACTAAATAAATCCGCTCCTGAGACATCAAATCCATAACCACATCAAATTCACGGGTGAAATAAAAATCACCTCTGAAAATTTCACAGGCAGAATACTCATTTGTCCCAAAATACGGATCCTGTAATCTATGCTGTAATAATAATGACGACAAAACAGAGCCCGGAACCTTACCCTCAATATAAGCCTCCGAACCCTTCTCATTAATATACCATGTACCATTTAATGTCTGATAAATCATTTTCTCTCCCCTTAAGCAAGTCAAAATAGCATGACTTAGATAGTCAATCTCCCCCGACTGAGCCATAAACCCTTCGATTAAAATATAATGGAATTATCGGTATTTTTCAACTACTACATCTGCTACCACAGGGAGTCTCAAGACACAATGGAAAACTATTTTCTAAGACCTTTTGGGTAATAATTCTTCATAATTCCTGAGGCTAAGCGTCCAAAGCCCAAGCTATAGCCATCAAGACATATTAAATACCAACCATTTTCACCTTCATAATTAAAGGTCTGACCATTTATGTAATCATAAGCGGTTTTAAAAGGTGCAGAATTAGCATAATTCCCGAAAAGCTCAATATTTTTTATACCCTCACCTTTATCGGTAATTGTATCCGTACTAATATTAACTGTTTTTGCAAAATCATCCTTTCCAAGATGCAATGCAAGACTGTGAGAGGGTTCAAATTTACCTTTTTTTACACTTCCAAGCTGCAAGCCCGGTCTTATAACCTTAATTCCCGTTAGATTAAAGGCTCCCTCAGGATACAGATAAAAATTATCTCCGAATTCAAGAAGCCGTCCTCTGAGAAGGCTTTGCCAATTAATAACATTTTCATTGAGGAATTCATACAGAAGTGCTATGTTATCATTCTTCTTTGCAGAAGCTTTCTTATTTTTCTTCTCTTTCCCCGATTGCTTATCATTACCCTCACATAATTCAACGCCCCGATACACACCTGTTGATACATAGCCACCTGAAGCATCACCGGACTTCTTAATTAATTTAGCCACGAAATGACCTTCACCCTTTACCTTGTGTGGGAAAAGTCGTTGCATTTTTATCAGCTCATAGTCACTATGACTTTGTATAAAATGCTCTATACATTTCTCATCCTCTTCCGGCGAAAAGGTACATGTGGAATATACTAAGCAACCACCGGGCTTAAGCATTGAGGCAGCCGCATCAAGAATCATTTTCTGCCTGTCAGCGCACATTAATACATTCTCAAGGCTCCATTCCCCTATAGCATTATCATTTTTCTTAAACATTCCCTCACCCGAACATGGCGCATCCACAAGAATCCTATCAAAATACTCCACAAATATATCCTTAAGGTGATTAGGATCCTCATTAAGAACGATTGCATTGCTAATTCCCATTCGTTCTATATTCTCTGACAGGATTTTAGCTCTTTTACCTTCAATCTCATTGCATACCAATATTCCTTCACCCTTCATTAAACCGCCTATCTGGGTGGTTTTACCCCCGGGTGCGGCACACAAATCCAGAACCCGCTCCATAGGCTTTGGTTCTAACCAGTTAACAGGCAGCATGGCACTGGGCTCCTGAATATAATATACTCCTGCTCCATGATAGGGATGAATCCCGGGTCTTACATCCTCAGCGAAATAGAAGCCATTGCTTTCCCATGGAACCTGTTCTAAGTTATTTCTACACAGTTCAAGCTGCTCAATAGTAGCCTTAAGAGGATTAAGTCTTAATGCCCTGTAATTTTCCCTGTCATAGGTAGCTAAAAAGGCATCATATTCATCTCCAAGAAGCTCTTTCATTCGTTCTGTAAATTCGATAGGTAACATTTTTCTCCTTAAAAGACCTCTTCTATTTTAAGAAGAGGTCTCATGTAATCTAAAATAATCAGTTTATTTACCGGCACCCCATATTAATCTGTACCAGTGTTCAAGCTCTTCCTCGCTAAGGAAACCATTAGAGGTTCCCATATATCCAATCTTGTAGGAAGCAAACAGCAATGAATTTTTAATAGCATGAACTGCATCATGGGTGCTGACATAGCAGTGAAGGAAGCATGAGAACAAGGAGTTACCGGCACCTGCCGTATTAACAATCTCACTGGTCTTAACAGGCTTGTAGTTAGCAAGCAAATCATCATCTCTTGAGTATATTGTAAGACCCTTAGCTCCCTGACCAAGAATAATTATCTTAGCATCATATTCCTTGGCAATACGCTTAACAAAATTATCAGCACTGGCAACAATATTATCATCGGAAACATAAATAATATCAGCCATCTTAAAGAAGTCATCATTATACGAAAACTTTTCCTCTGAAAAGCCTCTGAAATTAATAGCCAGTAATTTGCCGGCTTCCTTGGCAGCCTTAGCTAAAGGACGGCAGAAATTAGCATTAGCCATAATGACTGCATCCACATCAGCTATATTATCCTTAAACAGCTCCAGATTATAGGCCACATCACGAACATTCTTAATATCCTCGAAAATCTGTTGCTGACGTGTGCTGTCATACAGAATAACAGCCGTAGGAGTTTCATCAAGTATTGGCAACACATAATCATCATCACCAAGAAACTCATCATCCCAGAACATATTGTGCATATCCTGCTTGCCAATCATAGAAAAAAACTTTACATCATTTCCCAATGCCTTAAGAGCCACACGCTCATTATACGCATCACCACCTACATTTGTAAAAATGGTGTTGGGTTTATTTCTTACCGGACTGTATTCAACCGGAATAGAATCTACTTTTACGATTGTTTCAACCTGAACAATACCTGCAACTGCAAACTTAGCCATACATATGCTCCTCTCCGGAATAATCGTTACTGTTCAGCTCCTGCCCGGTAACGAATAACCCTATTATTTACCTTTGAGTTTTCTGAATACTTGCATATATTTTACATTATTTTCTTTAAATTTTCAACTGTTGCTTCCGCTTATACATATGGTCTGTCCACATTAATTACCGCATAATGATTACCGGGTAATTCCTTAATCTTCTTCTGGATTTCATCAATAACCTGTTCATCTGTTAATCTGAATTGATAGGGAACCACCACATCAAAAATAAGATTAGTATGTGTAGGTCCCTGAACCATACGAAAATCATGCATCGACAGAGCTTCATCAACTCCCTTAACTACCAGCTTGGTAAAGTCACGCATACGACCTGTTACAGCATCATCTGTAACCACCGGATCCATATGAATTACTGCATCGCAGCCAAGTATTTCCTTAAGCTTGTGCTCCGTATTGTCAATAGTATCATGTATTTCCAGTATGTCCCCATTGGCAGGAACCTCTGCATGAAGAGATACCATGCAACGTCCCGGACCGTAATCATGTACCACTACATCATGAATACCCAGAATTCCCTTCTGGGAGGTTACAAATTTCTCAATGGAATCAATATATTCTTTATTAGGCTTGGTTCCAAGAAGAGGATCAACAGTCTCCTTGGCAGCGGCAATACCATTGTAAATAATAAATACAGCCACTAACAGACCTGCCCAACCATCGATTGTTACTCCGAAAAATTCATAAATAACCATAGAAATAAGAACTAAGGTTGTTGCTATAGCATCCATAAAGCTGTCCATGGAGGTTGCCTTCATAGCAGTCGAATCAAATCGCTGTGCTGTATTCCTGTTATAATAAAACATATACATCTTAACAAGAATGGAAACAATCAGGATAAAATACATTGTTGTATCAGTATTTACCACTTCAGGTGAAATGATTTTACCGATTGATGACTTTCCCAGTTCCACACCAATAACAATGATAATCATAGATACAATAAGACCTGTAATATACTCTATTCTACCATGTCCAAAGGGATGGTCAGGATCCGGCTCATGTCCTGCCATTCTAAATCCCACCAGCATAATTACAGATGAACCGGCATCAGATAAGTTGTTAAAGGCATCACCTATAATAGCCATGGAGGAGCTTATAATTCCTGCCATCATCTTAAGGAAGCATAAAATCAGGTTCAGTATTATACCAACGGTACCCAGTAGCACCCCATATTCACGCCTCACATTAGCATCTGAATAATTTTCATGATTTGTAATAAAAATTCTTGCTAATAATTTAATCATTATAAATCCCCCAAATCATTTATTAATTCTCTTTAAGTCTCAGAGCTGTCTTTATCCTCATAATAATCTTCGCTGTCATCAAGAACTCCCTCAAGCAGAAGCTCTTTCCTTGAAAAACGTCTGAAGTTACTCATATCCTTAAATAAAATCTTAATACTGTAAATAAAGTTACTAAAAATCCCTGCCTTATACAGATTAATAACAATCATTCCCACAGGAACCGAAATAATCAAACCGATTGCTCCGGCCACTCTAAAACCAATATACAAAATAATCAGCGTAGGAATAGGCTTAAGTCCAATAGAATCACCTAACAGCTTAGGCTGTATCAACTGTCTCACAAGCTGAGCTACTCCCCAGGTAATCATTAATCCTATAGCAAGCTTATAGTCTGTAGAAAAAAATGCAATTACTGCCCAGGGCCACATAACAGCCCCTGCCCCGAAAAACGGCAGAAAATCAAGAAAAGCAATTAACAACGCAATAAGCAATGCATAACTTCTCCCAAGAATAAGTAGGCCGACAAGCAAAATCACATACACAACAGCCATGATTTTAAGCTGTGCCTTAAAATATCCTCCAACCGCATCCTTCATTGTTCCATACACAAGATTCCATCTGTTAATTATGGACGAAGGCAGTATTCTGTTTAATGACTTAACCAGATAATCCTTATCCGCAAGAAAACAATACGATGCAAGAATACACATAATAATTCCAACAATTGTAAGCGGAAGGTTTGATGCAACCTTAGCAGCCATTTCACCTATAGGTGTACCCATATTATGAATCCAGTTATTCAAGCTGTCACTAGTGGTTACAGATAAATCACCAAGCCAATTCTGAACTCCATCCGGAAGCTTATTAAAATACACATCATATACCCCCATCATCTGGGTAATTGTTCTGGAAGTATTCTTCCATAACAATGGCGCACTTCCGGCAAAGCCTACCAGCTCCTCTATCAGCTTGGCTATTATTATATACAGCATAAAAACAACAAGAGCAATAACAAGTACTATAACAACTGCTGTTCCGGCTTTTCTGACTATACGAACTCTCTTTTCAAGAAACTTTACAACCGGATTGGCAATTAATGCTATTACCGCAGCAATTACAAAAGGCATAAAAAATACAAGCAGCTTTGGCAAAAGATATATGCATAACAGTAATCCGACAATGACCGAAACTATATTAAGTGTTATCTTCAAGTATTTTGTCGATAATTTCATAAATCTCCTCTCTACCTTGTTTGCTTACTGATGAAAACGGGATAATAACCGTACCGCTTTTTACCTTAAGGGTATCTCGTATTATTTTAACATTTTTCTGAATCTGACTTCTGTTGATTTTATCAAGCTTGGTAGCAATAATTATAGGATTATAACCATTACTTACTATCCACTGATACATATTCTGATCGTTCTTTGAGGGCTCATGCCTTATATCAATCAGAAGGAAAACAGCCTTAAGCTGTTTAGAGGTATTAAGATACTTCTCAATCATTTTCCCCCACTTTTCCTTCTCTGTCTGAGATACCTTAGCATAGCCATATCCCGGCAAATCAACAAAATAAATTTCATTATTAACATTATAAAAGTTAATCGTCTGAGTTTTACCCGGTGATGCAGAAGTTCTGGCAAGAGACTTTCGATTCATAAGTGCATTAATAAGCGATGACTTTCCTACATTACTCTTACCTGCAAATGCCACCTCGGCAAAATCATTATCAGGGAGTGTACTTGTCACTCCGCATACAGTTTCAAGATTTACAGCTTTAATTTTCATATACAACCTCAAATCATGTTTTACGCTCACAGTAGCAAGTGCTTGCCTACTGCCAAACATCAACCTAATCAACCTTCACGAGGGAATTGTCCAATACCTGGGACATATTCTCCACATATATAATTTCAAGACCTTCCTTGATTTCTTCTTCTATTTCTTCTATATCCTTCATATTCTTAACAGGAACAAGAATCCTTTTAATACCTGCATTTTTAGCAGCCAGAGTTTTTTCCTTAAGTCCACCGATAGGAAGAACTCTTCCTCGTAACGTAATCTCTCCTGTCATGGCTACATCGGCCCTGACCGGTACATTCACAATTGCAGAATACATTGCTGTTGCCATAGTAATTCCGGCACTTGGTCCATCCTTAGGTACAGCCCCCTCGGGAATATGAATATGGAAATCATTCTCCTTAAAGAAATCCTTTGAAATTCCATGTTCTTCACTTATGGATCTGATAAAGCTGATTCCGGTTTGTGCCGACTCCTTCATTACATCTCCAAGCTGACCTGTAAGCAGTATTTCGCCCTTTCCCGGCATTATGTTAACTTCTATTTCAAGAGTATCTCCACCTACACTTGTCCAAGCAAGTCCTCGTACTATTCCTATTTCATTCTCTTCATTTGCCTCATTTAAATGGAAACGTTCTTTTCCCAGATATTCTTCAAGGCAATCCTTGTTAATTGTTACCTTTAATTCGCTATCCTTGACAACCTTTTTGGCAACCTTACGACATATTTCACCAATTTTTCTTTCAAGATTACGAACACCAGCTTCCTTAGTATAGCCTCTTACTATACTCCACAGAGCATCCTCGGTAAATGTAAGCTGACTATCCTTTAAACCATTCTTCTCAATCTGTTTCTTAACAAGATGTTCCTTGGCAATATGAACCTTTTCATTCTCCGTATAGCTGGATACTTCTATTATTTCCAGTCGGTCAAGTAGCGGCTTAGGTATATCTGACAGTGAATTGGCAGTTGCTATAAACAGTACCTCAGACAAATCTATAGGAAGCTCTATATAATGATCTCTGAATTTGGTATTCTGTTCAGCATCCAATACCTCTAATAGTGCAGATGCAGTATCACCCCTAAAATCAGAACTCATTTTATCAATTTCATCAAGAAGAATAAGCGGATTCTTAACCCCTGCATCCTTAAGTGCCATGGCAACTCTTCCGGGCATTGCCCCAACATAGGTCTTGCGATGTCCACGAATTTCAGCTTCATCTCTAACACCACCAAGACATATTCTCTCATACTTCTTATCCAGTGCTCTTGCCACGGACTTAGCAATACTTGTCTTTCCTGTTCCGGGAGGTCCTACCAGACACACAATTGGACTTTCCCCTTTTTTAGTAAGAGTTCTTACTGCCAGGAATTCCAACATACGTTCCTTAACCTTCTTAAGACCATAGTGATCTGCCTCAAGCACACTCTCAGCATTATCAAGATTATTATTATCAACAGATACATTATCCCAGGGCATTTCAAGAAGTGTTTCTATATAAGCTCTCACCACACCGCTTTCTGATGAATACACTGACATCTGACTAAATCTATCAATTTCCTTTTTGATTTTTTCCTTAATCTCGTCAGATGCATTAAGCTTATCCACCTGTTCAATGTAACTATCCTCGTCTGATTTTGATTTATTCTCACCAAGCTCTTCCTTAATAAACTTAAGCTGTTCCCGTAGAATATATTCCTTCTGATTCTTGTCAACACGTTCCTTTACTTCAGTCTGCACCTCATTTCTTACAGTCTGAACCTTAATATGATTCTCAAGAATAACGCAAAAGCTTATAGCACGTTCCGAAACGTCTGTATTATCAAGCAGGGTCTGTCTGTCATAGCAGGATAAAGGCATGTGTGCAGCATATAAGTCCATAAGTCTTGAGAAGGACATTTTTTCAACCGAAACCTTAGACAGACTCTTCTCCATCTTGGCATCAAGCTTTACATATTCTCTCATCTTCTCCATAAAAGACTGCACCAGGGCTACCTTTTCAGGGTCACTCTGATCATTAAGCATATCCTTCGGCTCATCATCAATTACAGGACGAATAGCGGCAAACAGCATTCCTTCTTCATCCTCTGTATCTATATCAGACAGCTCAGCTCTGTCAACACCTTCCACAAGCACACGAACTACGTTATTAGGCAGCTTTATAACCTGTCTTATTACGGCTATGGTTCCAACAGAATACAAATCCTCAGTGGAAATTGCGCCGGTGTTGGGATTTTTCATCATACATAAAAAAACATCCTGTTTTTTCTGCATCATGGCTTTCTCTATAGCACGAATAGCACCTTTATTATTGATATCAAAATGAACAATCATCCCGGGCGTTATTGCAAGTCCCTTTAGTGGAACAAGCGGGACTCTTTTAAGTCTTCCTATCATATCTATTCTCCAAAAAATTAATATGCCGCCGCTAATTGCGGCGGCATATCTATAAATCAAGATTATCTTATTAATCCTTATGTAACTACAAAGCTATTAGTTATTATTCAGCTTTTTTAAGCCTGGTTCCCTTGCGAACAATAAGCGGCTCGCTGGTTCCCTCAACTGAACCCTTGGTAATTACAACCTTCTTAATATTGTCGTCAGAAGGAATCTCATACATAAGATTCATCATAAGCTTCTCCATAATAGATCTCAAGCCTCTGGCACCAATTTTCTTCTCGTAAGCCTGCTTAGCAATAGCTCTAATAGCATCCTCGTCATATTCAAGCTTAACACCATCATAATCAAAGAGTTCAACATACTGTTTAGTAAGAGCATTCTTAGGCTCAATAAGGATTCTGAAAAGTGCCTCCTCATCCAGACCCTCAAGAGAAACTGTAATAGGAACACGACCAACAAATTCAGGAATAAGCCCAAACTTAACCAAATCCTCAGGCTGAACCCTCTGAAGTAACTCATTTACCTCTGTCTCATTCTTATTCTTAATATCTGCGTTAAATCCAATAGACTTTCTATCAAGTCGATTTTCAACTATCTTCTCAATTCCCTCAAAAGCACCACCACATATGAATAATATATTAGTAGTATCAATATGTAAAAGTTCCTGATGGGGGTGCTTACGTCCGCCCTGAGGAGGAACTGAAGCCGTTGTTCCTTCTACAATCTTAAGAAGTGCCTGCTGAACACCTTCACCGGATACATCTCTGGTAATAGACACATTCTCTGACTTTCTTGTTATCTTGTCAATCTCATCAATATAAATAATTCCCTTCTGGGCTCTCTCAATATCATAATCGGCAGCCTGAATAAGCTTAAGTAAAATATTCTCAACATCTTCGCCTACATAGCCGGCCTCTGTAAGAGCAGTTGCGTCTGCAATCGCAAAAGGAACATTGATGATTTTGGCCAAAGTCTGAGCCAATAACGTCTTACCGGAACCGGTAGGTCCTAACATAATAATGTTGCTCTTCTGGAGTTCAACCTCTGACTCCTTCTGAGAAGTAATACGCTTGTAGTGGTTATATACCGCCACTGCCAATACCTTCTTGGCTTCATCCTGACCGATTACATGTTCATCAAGAAATTCTCTAATAGCCTGTGGTTTAAGAAGATTGATGTCCGAATCCTCTCCATCATCTCTTAAATCCTTAGAATATTCATCGCCTATGATATCCATACAGATTTCAACACACTCATCACATATATATGCACCGTTTGGTCCGGCAATAAGCTTGCGAACCTGATTCTCGGATTTATTACAGAATGAACATCTTATTCTGTTATCATTACTCTTTCCCGCCATTAATTCACTTCCCTCTTATTGATTATTACGCTCTGGATGTAATAATCTTATCAATCAAACCATACTCCAATGCTTCCTCAGCGGTCATCCAATTGTCACGCTCTGTATCTTTGGCAATCTGTTCAATAGACTTGCCTGTATTCTCAGAAAGAATTTTATTAATATTCTGCTTGGTACGTAAAATCTGCTTAGCAGCAATTTCTATTTCTGTTGCCTGACCCTTAGCTCCGCCAAGTGGCTGATGAATCATAACCTCTGCATTAGGAAGAGCAAAACGCTTACCCTTTGTTCCTCCTGCCAATAGAAAAGCTCCCATACTTGCAGCCATACCCATACAGTAGGTTGCTACATCACATTTAACATAATGCATTGTATCATATATTGCATAACCATCTGTAACAGAACCGCCGGGACTGTTTATATAAAAATGAATATCTTTATCAGGATCCTCGGCTTCAAGAAACATCATCTGAGCCACAATAAGGCTTGATGTTGTTGCATTAACCTCCTCACCCAGGAATATAATTCTCTCCTTAAGTAATCTGGAAAAGATATCATAAGAACGCTCGCCACGGCTTGTCTGTTCAATGACATAAGGTACTAAACTCATATCTTCCTCCTTATTTCCCCTGTAAATAATTATTTGTTACTGCTATGACCCTGAATAGTAACAATTATTTCTCTTTTGCATTAGATACTACAAAATCAACAGCCTTCTGAATCTTAAGGTCTTCTACAATCTGCTCTTTCTCATATTCACCGATCATATCCTTAAGCTTATCAGCTTCCATCTGATACATCTCAGCCATTCTTCCAATTTCATTATCATAATCTTCATCTGATACTTCAAATTTCTCAGCCTTAGCTACAGCCTCAAGAACAAGTCTTGACTGAATTCTCTTTAATGCGTTAGGCTTCATCTGCTCAAGGAACTTATCCATTGTAAGTCCGGTAAACTGGAAATACTGCTCAAGTGAAAGACCCTGCTGGCTAAGTCTGCCTGCATAATCCTGTGCTAACTGCTTAGTCTGTGTTTCAACCATTGCATCAGGAATATCCATCTTGGAATCAGCAATAATAGCATCTATTACTGCATCCTCCTTCTTGCTCTTAGCTTCAGAAGCCTTATTTTCTTCAAGCTTCTTCTTAACATCAGCCTTGTATTCATCTACTGTTTCAAATTCAGAAACCTCTGCTGCGAATTCATCATCAACCTCAGGAAGCTGCTTTTCCTTGATTTCTAATACTGTACATTTGAATACAGCATCCTTACCCTTAAGTTCCTCAGCATGATATTCTTCAGGGAATGTAACCTTAACCTCAACTTCCTTATTAAGCTCAGCTCCGATAAGCTGCTCCTCAAATCCCGGAATAAATGCTCCGGAACCAATTGTAAGAGGATAATTCTCACCCTTACCACCTTCAAAAGCAACACCATCTACAAAACCTTCAAAGTTAATTACAGTTAAGTCCTTATCCTTAACAGGTCTGTCCTCAACTGAAACTGTACGAGCATTTCTGTCTCTCTCCTGCTCAATCTTCTCATTTACTTCGTCATCAGAAACAGTAACATCTATCTTCTCAACCTTAACGCCCTTATATTTACCTACCTCAATCTCAGGCTTCAAAGCAACCTCTGCTGTAAAGATGAATGGCTTACCCTTTTCGCACTGGGTAACATCAATCTTAGGCTGAGAAACTACATCTAATTCCTTATTTTCAGAAAGCTCTTTCTCATAAGCATCAGGAATGATGATATTGGCAGCTTCCTCATAGAACACCTCTGCACCATACATCTTCTCTACCATAGCCTGAGGAACTTTTCCCTTTCTGAATCCGGGAATGCTGATATTTTTCTTCTCCTTATTATAGGCAGCAACTCTTGCCTTATCAAATTCCTCTGCTGAAACCTCAATTGTAAGCTTAGCCATATTGTGCTCTAATTTTTCTACCTGTAAACTCATTTTCTAAAAGATCCTCCTGTAATTAACAATCATTTTTAATAATCGGTTACCCGAAATAACCGTTCTGAAAACGGCATCATTTCCGAGTATAACACAGGTTTGCAATAAATACCAGCAAAAAATAATATTTAAACCTTACCAAAAGCATTACCAAAAGCATTATTGACAAAAAAGAATTTATCTATAAAAATTGACTTATATATACAATTAAAAGCAAAGGAGATGAATTATCATGATTAAAGTTTGTTATGTATTTCTTGCCGAAGGTTTTGAGGAAATAGAAGCTCTGACTGTTGTGGACTTGTTAAGAAGAGATAATATTCTTACAGAAACGGTATCAATTTCAGACAATAAAGAAGTCACAGGCTCCCATATGATAACCGTTACCGCAGACAGAATCATTAGTGAAATAAAGCTTACCGACGCTGCATTTCTGATTTTGCCGGGTGGAATGCCCGGAACACTTAATTTAAAGAACTGCCCTGCTCTTATGGATATGATTACAGAGTTCAATGAAACCAACCGCAATCTTGCCGCAATATGTGCAGCTCCAACAATATTTGGAGAATTAGGTTTCCTTAAGGACAAAAAAGCAACCTGCTATTCAGGCATGGAACGACAGCTTAAGGAAGCTATTGTTGTAAAGGATGAGGTAGTTACAGACGGAAATATTACAACCTCAAGAGGTGTTGGAACAGCAATTCCTTTTGCCCTTGAAATAATCAGAATCCTTGACAGCGAAACAGAAGCACTTGCCATGAAGAAAAAAATAGAATATCTTAAGTAAACTATTTTTGACTCATATTGGAATTATGGTATTCAGGATCATTTGTTACCTCCTTGGCAAACCATTCAGGCGGTACAAAATCCTCAGCTTCTTCCACTGTATCAAATTCAACCTCTGCCATAACAAGGGGTGCAATAGGCTCATCAAAAATGTCTAATTCTATTAGATGACAATTGTAGGGAATAAGAACACGTTTCTTTTTAATGACGATGCCCTCAGCCTTATTTTTAAGAGTCTCGTATGCTTCCCTTGTAAGAGGCAGATTTGCTTCCTCTCTTACCATCAACCCCTTTGATTTATAGGTCATATAATACTCGTCATCCTGCTTTCTCACACGAACCACAGGTTCTCTCGTCAGATATGCCTGCTCAATATAATGACAGGGATAGGAATCTATATTATCCGGCATTTTATTTATTAAATACTTTCTTTCTATTTCCATTGTGACTGTCTCTCCTTTATACTCACTAACGCAAAATCTTCTGTTCAAGTATTCTGTATTCCGCTATGCTCCTGCACTTAAGCAACGCCTTGCAATCCTTATATTTGTCAGGAAAACTGTCCTGCATATAGGACCATATTTCCTTCATTTTCTGAAGTACAGGTGTTTCACCATCGAATACCTCACTGTATGAATTTCTAAGGTTCCTTAAAAAATCCTTAATTTCTTCAATCGAAGCTCTTGAGCCTCCCGAAAGTTCCCTTATAAGAGAAGGATTTCTAAGAACTCCTCTTCCAATCATTACGGAATTCAGCTTATCCTCGCCGCAATAATCCAGAAGTCTTTCGTAATCCTCCAAGGAATTGATATCACCATTATAACACACAGGATTAACTGACATTTCACATATTTGCTTAAATATATCCTGATGTGGAATGCCATTATAATACTCATACCGAATACGCGGATGAACAATCAACTCACTTACCGGATATTTATTATATATTTCAATGAGCCTTTCATACTCATCAGTGCTTTTTTCACCAATTCTTGTTTTTATTGAAATATCACCAATTTTGCTTTCATAAATCTCATACAAAAAACGATCCAGCTCACCGGTTTTTCCAAGAAAGCCCGAACCTCTCCCTTTCCCTGCCACTGTCTTAGAGGGACAGCCCAAATTAAGATTCACCGTATTATAACCAAAGTCATGCAGTGCTTTTTCTAGTCTCAAAAAGTCTGTGGCATCATTAGTCAGAATCTGTGGCACAAGATTAATATCCTGATTATTTTCCGGATTTATTTCATTAATTTCCTTTGAGGACATGGGTTTCTTTTCATGTGGTACAAGAAACGGTGAAAAATACTTATCAATACCCTCACCGAATACTTCTTTTAAACATTTTCTGAAAACATATCCCGTAATGCCCTCAAGGGGAGCAAGATAATAATTCAATTTGTTTTCCTCACCGGTTTATTCAAGATTATCCGATTCATCTTCATTATTCTTTTTATTTCTGTATTCTCTTCTTGCCGCAAGCACAATAAGGAACACACCAACAACAAATACAAAGACAAACCAGATTCCATTTCCCAAAAATCTCTTAGTCATATACAATCCAAGGCAGCACAAGGAAATAAGGGATAACAGATACCACCTCTTTGATTTAAAATATAGCGAAACCACAAGCATAATCACCAGAGCAATTCCCAAAATAATAACGCTTGCAATGCCTTCATCTGCAAGGGCTGAAAATCCCTGCCACAAAACAGAAACAACTGCAGTAATAAACAAAAGCAGTTCTGAGGCTTCACGCCTATCCTTAAAGACACTCTTGCATATAAACAGCATAAGTCCAACAAGTCCAAATATCCGCCATTCATCAACAAACTCATCAGCTATATCAAACACAGGCTGAGTCCACCAGCATACGGTTACAAGTACAGCAATAACACATAACAGTACACGGTCGGCCACCGGTCCAATCCTTTTATACAGATTAGCGAAATACAAGGACAACACAATTCCCATAACCCACAAAAAGGTTCTGCCGCCATTATCCTCATATACCAAAAAAGCATATCGGCAGGCAGCAATAAAAGGCACAATTGCCAACAATGCAAAATAATCTATTCTAGTCCTTAAGCCTGTTCTATTCTCTGTTATTTCTATAATACCCTTATGTAACAGTCTGCCTACAAACATCATTAATACAAAGGTGACAATCCAGCCGAAATAGAACAATAATGCATTATCAAATATTGTTCCAAAACACTTAACAAACTTCTCTCTTGTCAGATATGCACACAGTACAATTAATCCGGATAGAAGAGGCACACCTACAAGGGCTATAAGACCCGAATTATATAGATATGCAATATACAATCCCGCCAAAATAATCGCAACCATTGCCAAAGCACTTGAATCCACCCACAACAGTCCTATACACAGTACAGTAAGCATTCCTGCCGCAAGAAATTCATATTTTTCTATTTTACTGATTTTGCCATAAATAAAGGTTATTATCATTACAAATGCAAAGCACATAAGCTTAATAACAGCAGTTTTTCCATGTGAAGTAATTGCAAAAACATAGCAGGCTCCATAATAAACTATAAGCAACACAAAGCATATGGGAGCAATCATTTTCTTATTTTTTCTAAATATGACAAAATACAACAAAGCACTAAACAGCACAATTCCAAGGGCTGCAATTTCCCTAGAGCACACAGGATTAACAGCAATTACATCCTGACACATATACGCAATTGAAATGGCAGCGGCAGCAAATACCTTCAAAATCAATCTGAAGCCTTCACTAAGCTTGTAGCTAAGATACAAAAGAATAATCGAAAGCGTCACCATTACTCTAAATGCACAGGAATAAGAATCGTAACAATTGATTATAAATATTGCAACAGCACCGCACACATTCCAGTCAATTAAGAATACCCTATTCTCTCTGTCTCTGTAACAAAACTGTTTAAAGCAGAAATATCCCGATGCAAGTAAAGCTATAACAAGAAACTGCTTTGTTTCGTATGTTATTGAAGGAAATCTGTCATTGATAAAACCAAGCTTATCATACACAATGTTTATCACATTAATTATTCCAACAACAAATGCCAGCATAGTTACGAATTCATATTTATTATTTCTGTTAAAATATGCAAGCACATACAAAGCAGCAGCTACAATGCATAGAAGCAGCTCAAGAGGTAGATTATTCTTGGCTGAATTATACAGCTCAACCAATAGCAAAATCATGGAAGCATGTACAAAAAGCTCCACAATCGAAAAAGTCTGTGCAGTCAGCGTACAACATGATTTTCCATTAATTACCCTATTTCTTTCCCTATAGTAGCTTACATACAGAATAATATATACAATAAGCATTAGTAAAAGTGCATCCATATTTCTATAGGCAATTAACAGATAGGTATCTGTGTCCATGAGCTTGCCCCCACTGCATTTAAAAGAAAAGGCAAGTCCGTATATTCCAAAAAATCCGGAAACAGCAAGCATTAACAGATGAATTTTTCTAAATGGATTACAGCCCATTTTTTTAACCTTAACCATTCTGTAAACGTATGCACCTATAATAAAAATTGTTGCAATCAATATTCCTGCAAAATCAGAAAAACTGCCCTGTTCTTTCCAATTACCACCTATATCAAGCTTAAATCTTCCCGACAATTCAATATATAAAAGAGCCAGCGGGAACACATAATCAGCCAACATAAATCTATCAATCCAAGGCTTGTCAGCATCATTATTAAATCTTGAATATTCATAATCAGAAACGAAACCGAACACCACAAAGCAAGCACCTGTAAGGACAGCAAATACTAATCTTGAAACATCCACGCTTAACTCAAGGTCCGAAATAAACAGGCTTAAATATATGCATGTCAACAGGGCATATATGGGAATAATTATGTAAAGCCATTTCTTATCAGCGAACTCGGCAGTCGCATAAATCAGGTAAATAAGAACCGCAAATATTATTGCACTGAAAATATAATCGAATAAAAACAACGCAACTATTCCACACAAAAATGCAAATACAATATTTACAATTCCTACGCCATTAAGTATAGAATACTGTGCTCTTTTTTCTTCGTCATACTTATACTTTTCAAAAATAAATAGTCCTGTAAAAATCAGTGAATATAATATTGAATACACCATCAGAGTATCAGCTCCAAAGGAGAAACACTGATTCACAACAAAAAACATTGCTACTAAAAATAGTATATATGCTGCCAGCTTAATTCCACGAGCTGTATATAATTTATATCCGGCAAATAGCATAAGAGAAATAACAAGAAACGAAAGAGCAATAACCATACTTCTTCCGTCACCCTTAAAGCTAAACCACTCCCCTAATACCTTAAAATAAGCAATTGCACCTACAACCAACGCTGAAATAATACTACCCAGCACAAAGGAAGCCACTGAGGTTTCTCTTATTTCAAGCTTACGTTCTGCAAATACACCAAATCCCGAAAATACTGCTGTGGCTACTGCCAGCATAAACACCTTGCTTATTCCCGAAAAAACCTTCCAGGTTGAAGTCATAAAAATAATTCCTGCCACAAACACAAAAAGCACACCAACAACAAACAGAAGCTGGCTTGTCTTTCCCGATACTTCGGGCTTAACTGCATTAGTATTAGCTATCGCAACCGGTCTGTTAGCCTGCCCTGACACCGGCTGCGTCGCAGACCTGGTTACCATAGGCTTATTTACAGTAGCTTCATTTACTGTAGGCTTATTCACTGTACGCTCACTTACAGTAGCCTCATTTACAGAAGGCGTTCTATTTATATTAGCCTTCACGGCAGGAGTAGTATTTATATTGTTAACCTTTAAAATACCTTCCAGATATTCTACTCGTTGTTTAAGGCTTCTGCACTTAGTCTTTTCCAAAATAAAGAGTACCATAAATAGCACAAAAAATATAAATAATACGCAACATATACACTCCATATATTTACCTCTCTATAAATGTATTTCTTACAGCAATCATCCAATATCCAACTATATATACATATTGTCTGTTCTCTTCATCGCTGTAATACAAAAGAACCCCGGAAAATATTTCCAAGGTTCATTGTAACAGCTTGATTATAATAAATCTATCTATTTATTCTACTTATAATTGAGAATTTCATCCCAGTCTGTCTTAAGCTTATCATTAATCTCTTTCTTTTTAATCTTCTTAACAGCATGGAACAAATCCTGATTAATCTTCTTGATATTGGCATTCTCAGAGGTTTCCCAATTCTTCAGTACCATTGCAGCGGCACTTCTCCATCTGACTATGGGAGAATCAATACATGCATTAAGAAGCTCGATTCCTTTTCCCACGTATGCACTTAAAAACTGTGTAACGAAATCAAGCTTAAACACGGTCTTATTTTCAGCAGGATAGCTTTCATTCCCCATACCCGTCGGAAAGTCACCATACTTAATCTTCTCTGCTGCTATAGCAAGGAAATCATCAACCATTCGATTCTGTGAAAATAAATAATCGCAGAAAACATAATACCTGTTAAAATCAATTCTTGTAAGTTCAATCAGCTCATTAGATACATCTGTCTTAGTTTCCTCTGCTGTCCTGATTGCAATTCTAGGGTTCTCACCTAAGTTTTCACGTATCTTGTCAGATACAGAAATATTTCCTAACATTCTGCTAATCTGTTCAAAAATTTTATTCTTCATTTCAGAAGAAGCTTTTGTATCCTGTTCTTCAAAATAGTTTCTAATATCGAACATATTGGCAATATCTGCAAGTGTAATTTCATGTTTTGCAAGCTCACGCAAATATCCCATTGCCACCTTGTCTGCATCCTTAAGCTCGGAAATTCCGGCTCGAGGGCCTTCATCAAGCAAGCCTGTCATAATATCTCTTGCTCCTTGCATTTCCTCTTCTGTCAGGTTGCCCTTTTCAAGACGTGATTTAAAATTACATTTTTCTGCAACTATCAGCCCCAAATACCCATAGGAAATATCATTCCTACAGCCATTACATAGAAGCCATTCCTTAACCTCTTCATTAACCGGCTCCAGACACTCCACTGCATTGATTTTGCCAAATCCGGACAGCTTCTGTGCATATATGTAATAAACATGCTCCTTTGATTCTGCAGGCCAGCTCTTAGTAAGGGCAATAACATAACTAGTAAATTCCTCGTACAATCCAATTGTAATAAGATGCTTCTTTACTATTTCATCATCGCCAAAATCAAAAAGCACCAAAAGCGCAAGTCCTAACTTAACAGTCTCCTTCTTTAAACCAAAGGTAACAAGGGAATATGCAAGATTACACAGCTTATGCGGGTCGTAATCATATATATTTTTTACAATCTCCCTTAAAAGAGGACCTCTGATAGTTGCCACACAGAACCCTAATTCATTATCATCAAAATCATGAACTGCAAGCTTTGCATTCATTTTGACTTTGGACTTAATAAAAGTCAGGGCCTTTTCGACCGCCTCTTCATCATATTTCTTAGGTACACTCTGTCCTATAACACCCTCTAATTCACCCTTATAATTGGTACTCCTGTCAGAAGGTTTATCCGCATCCTCTAATACAAAATCATCAGGAACCATCCCATTAAGTCTGACAACAGCATCAATCCTCTCATAAATGCTTTTCATGAAAAATCACCTCAAAAAAAACTTCTACTACATAATACAAGAATTTACTCAGGCTGTCCACATTAGGTTACATAAAACACCCCGTTATTATTTTTCTGATCTCTTGTACACCTTCGTATAATAAAGTATCTTATCAATCAGCTTTTTATCAAAATCCTTTTCGCTCATTCTGTAGGTCCAATTGCCTCCAAGGGTTGAAGGAATATTAATTCTTCCCTCTGACCCAAGGGCCAGATAATCCTGCATAGGAATAATGGACACCATAGCTGTACCGGACATAACAGCACGAATAAACTTCCATGCAATGTCCTCATCTGTTTCTTCGCCAAAGCCCATATAATCATCAACAAATCTTTTTGTTTTCTTATCAAGGGTTCTATACCAGCCAACAATTGTATCATTATCATGTGTACCGGTATACGCGTAGCTGTTTCTAACATGATTATGTAACAAATATGGGTTATCATGCTTAGGATCGAAGGCGAATTCCATAACCTTCATTCCCGGGTAACCGCATCTTTCCACAAGCTTTAAAACAGAATCCGTAAGAGTTCCCAAATCCTCTGCAACCACATTGATTTCACCAAGCTCTGACTTCATGGTTTTAAACAAATCAAATCCCGGTCCCTTAACCCATCTGCCACCAATTGCAGTCTTGTCCTTATAGGGAATAAAATAATATTCATCAAAGGCTCTGAAATGATCCACTCTTATTACATCATACAGCTTCATGCAATGACGCATTCTGTCAATCCACCATTTATAGCCTGTGGATTTTAAATACTTCCAGTCATACAGCGGATTTCCCCAAAGCTGTCCTGTTTTTGAAAACAAATCAGGCGGTGTACCTGCAACTCCCTTTGGACGTCCATCCTTGTCAAAAAGATAATTCTTAGGTTCACTCCAGGTATCTGCACTGTCCAGTGCAACGTAAATGGGAATATCTCCAATTATACTGATACCGGAATCATTGGCATATTTTTTAAGAGCCATCCATTGCTCCATAAACTTATATTGAAGAAAAATATAAAAATCAATCTCGTTTGAATATTTCACACGTAATTCCTTAAGCTTTTTCTCCTGTCTAAGACGAATATCTTCATCCCAAAACATATAGCTTTTGCCATCGTAGGAATTCTTTATAGCCATAAACAGAGCATAGTCCTTAATCCAGAAATCATTCTCACTGACAAATTTTTTATATTCCTCTGTGTTTTTATGATTACTTCTCCCAAAGGCAGTCCTTAATATTGTGTACCTATTATTGTACATTTTCTCATAATCAATACATTCAGGATTATCACCAAAATCAAGAGCATCACACTCCTTCTTTTTTAACAGTCCTTCCTTTATAAGCTGTTCTAAGTCTATAAAATAAGGATTACCTGCAAAGGTTGAGAAGGACTGATAGGGTGAATCCCCATATCCTGTCTGTCCTAAGGGAAGAATCTGCCAATAAGCCATTCCTGCCTTACTTATTTTATCTACAAACTTATATGCTTCCTTGGAAAATGTACCAATTCCATACTTACCCGGAAGTGAAAAAATCGGAAGCAGAACTCCGTTTCGCCTCATATTTTAGCCTCCACTAGCCTTTAATTTCTGTCTTTACCGAAAGAGCCTTTAACTGTTTATTAAGCTCTGCCAGCTTGCCGTCAGCATTCTTATGTGCCTCAGCTATTATTCTATCACGTTCATCCTCTATGCCTTTAATTTCTTCCTTAATAAGCTTGATTCTTTCCTTACGCTTACGCTCAGCTATTGCAGCAAGCTCCTTTTCGGAAAATGGCCTGTAGGAAAATGCCAAAACCGATAATGCAGGAATTTTAATATCAAGAGACTGTTCTCTTCCGTCATACTCTGCTTCTATAGAATCATACTCGCCATCATTAAGCATTCCGTTTCCACCAAATTCACAGGCATCCGAGTTAAATACCTCTTTGTATTTACCGGGCATTGGAACCCCAAGACGGTACTTATCAAATGAACAGCCGGAAAAATTGGCTACAGTAATAATAACATTTCCTTTCTCATCCTTTCTCAAAAGAATAAGAATATTATTGGTAGTATCATATGCATTTATGAATTCAATACTGTCTTTATTGCTGTCATTATTGCACAGTAATTCATTCTCTATATAGAACTTATTTGCAGCCTTAACACACTGATTAAACTGTTTTTCATTATCCGTCTTAGGTGTGAAATAATCACAAAAACTACCGGTTTCATAAGGAGTCGGTATTCCACAATCATTACCCATAAAGGTTAATTTCTTACCGGGATACAGCATTCTGTAAGCATACACCGCACGGGCTACTGCATACTGTTCCTTCTCACTTCCGCTGAATCTCGAAACAAAGGACTGACCATTTTTTGATGCATCCACATAAGAAAACGGAAGAATAAATCTCTCATTAAATGCATAGTTAATATTTCTTAACAGATGACTGTAATTAATTCCCTTTGAGAACGGATCCATACAACCATATCCGATAATATCATCTGAAAAGCCTGAATTCATTGTATAATCAAAGCCCAATGAATCCTCAATATTTCCTGTAATATTTTCCCATACTGCTGCAAGCTCTGCTATACGCATTACCTCAGGATATTTTTTATCAAGTTCAGCATTCATTCCACGTATAAAGCTAACAGCCTCTGTATTTGTATTGCCACCAAATTCATTCGGAACATATTCATTTCTGCCATAATCAAGATATAACAGAGCAGCAAGATCAGGAATAGATATACCATCTACATGATACGTATCAATATAGAAACCGGCTGCTGACATTAAATAGCTCTTCACGTAACCTTCACCTAATTGATACATATATCCGTCATACATTGGCAAATATCCTTTTCTTGAATCCTCATGTTCAAAAAGAGCACTGCCATCAAATCGTCCCAAACCAAATTCACTTGTAGAGAAATATGCAATAGCAAAATCCATAATTACAGCAATTCCTGCCTTATGACATTCATCAATAAATGCCATAAGATTAGCCGGCTGTATTTGGGAATCTACTGAAAACAATCCAAGGAAATGGAATCTGTCACGCCTTGTATCATCATCGGCTCCAACAGGTAGCAGCTTAACAGCAGTGTAATTCATATCCTTAATATTCTTTACAGCCTTAACGTAATCTGCCTGCGCATTATAGGTTCTGAAGAAGCATACAGGATCCATTTCATAAATATTCAATGCCTGTTGATTTTTAAATGCCTTACGTCCGCTTTTAATCCATGCTGAATCCTTCCACTTATAATTCTTAATATCCGTAACCCTGGAATCATTATTATCAAGAACATAGGCATAGGGATCAGTCTTTCTTACATAGCCGGTACCACGAACCTTTAAGTTGTAATGATATGCTTCTCCTTCGCCTACATTAGGTACAAACAGCATAAAACATCCCGTCTTTTCATCCTTTTCCATAAGATTGGCATTGTCATTCCATTCATTAAAATCACCCACCAAAGATACAGAAAGTGCATTAGGCGCATAAATAGAAAACAGCGTTCCCTCAACACCATTCATTTCACAGATTTTGGCCCCAAAGAGCTCATTAGCTTTTCTGCTGTTACCATCAATGAATTCCTTGAAAGCCTTAGTATCCATTGTAGTCTTGTAAAAATAAGGGTCCTTAAGTCCCTTTACATTTTTATCTTCGTAATATACGTCATATTCATAAGTATCAAAATCACAATCGGTTACAAACAATGTGTAAAAACCACTTTCATCCACACATTCCATCTCAATCTCTTTAGGGGTATTTCCCTTAAAAAGTCTTAATACAACCTTCTCTGCATTAGGATAAAATGCCTGAATCAGCTTTTCCTTCTTAATTTCGTGAAATCCGAGTATATCCATTGGATGAACACAATCCGCATAGGTTATTGATTCAATTCTCTCCCAATTCATCAATTGATACTGTTTCTTGTTCATAATTGTCCTCGCTATTATGGCAAAAGCCTTAGTAGTAGTTATTCAAGACCCTCTCCAAGGTCCAAATACTCAAATAATTATAACGTAGAGTGACAGAATTGTCACCTATAGATGACTTAACCGAAATAAAATAATCCGGGAAGCCCCGGATTATTTTATGCTCGACCCATTTTGGATTTTTTCTTCATCTCGTACATTTTCTCATCAGCAAGCTTTACAGCAGTTTCAATATCATACTCATTATCTATAGTATCCTCAATACCATATGCAACCGAAATGATTACATCCTTTTTCTTCTGATTATGCTTATCTATATTGGTATTGATTTTGTCTAAAACTATTCCCACCTGTTTTCTTGTAATATCTCTAAGAATAACAACAAACTCATCACCGCCGACTCTGTATATTTCGCTTGCACGTACAGAGTTTTTAAGTACCTCGGCAAAGCTTGCAATAAGCAAATCTCCCAT
Organism: Lachnospiraceae bacterium; assembly: GCA_045627745.1. Classification (GTDB taxonomy): domain Bacteria; phylum Bacillota; class Clostridia; order Lachnospirales; family Lachnospiraceae; genus UBA2868. The sequence continues at coordinate 27,925 of JAZQOI010000085.1, forward strand.
CTCATGTCCGAATTCATCGTTGTACTTCTTAAGATTATTAAGGTCGAAGAAAATAACACCCCAATGTTCTCCGTCCTTGTATTCAGCAATATCCTTTTCATACTTGGCACGATTATTCACAACAGTCAAGGGATCAATAAAAGCAATCTGCGAAAGAATCTCATTCTTCTGGTAGATTTCCTTGATTTTCATTGTATTAATAAGATATCCATATAGCAGCGCAATAGCAAAAACAAGCATACCATACTGAAGTAAATTCATCGAATCCGAATCCTTGCCTGAAATCGCGGTCTGAATTATAGAATAAATTGTAACAACACCAAAGAAAATAATACCGTATACATTAATATTTCTGTATGAACTGTTTCGTCTGTACCATATAGATATAATAACAATATAAGTCATAACAGCAGCATACAGAATATAAGTAATCATATCCAGCTTGGTAGCATATTCTGCATCCTTCAGCACAGAAACAAGAACAAAAATCTGATAGGGCAAAAGTACTACAATCATAATGCCCAAGGACATGCGGATTTTCCTGCCGGCCTCCGAAAGAATACCACCATAATAAAGCAACAAAAACGAAGGTATAATCAGGAAGGATACATATTCTGCACATTTATAAAAGTAATAATTTGTCTTTAAAAACGAGGCAACAAAGCCCGTTCTAAATATTCCCCATAGTCCAATGGAAATAATTGTAAGTGACAGAAACAGCAAATCTTTTTTTGAAGTTCCTGTTCCGTCAATGATAAATGTGAAAAAGGCAAAAATAATACCCATACCCAGAACAAGAATACACAAAACAAGATTTTCAATATTCTCAGACAGCATGTACAAATATGTATCAAATGCATTTCCAATATATACGTCCGAAAAAATATCTCTCTGATTAGGTGTAACTATATGATATTCGATTTTAAGAGGCTGTTTCCAACCATCACTCCTGATTCCCTTAAGCGATACTACATGATATTCGGTACCAATATACTGTTCCTTCTCCGAATCAAATTCACCAAAGGAATAAATAAGCTGCGAGTCAAAGAATACACGAATCATTGCATTCTTAGAAGAAAAGCACATAGTATTGTAGTCTTCACCCATATCAATGGACTTGCTAATAACTACGCAATCACCTACAACAAGCTTCTTGGAATTAAGCTCTTCAATACTATCCTGTCCAACAGCATTAAGTCTTATTGTCCAATCTTCAATCTTCTGAGCATTTCCGTGATTACAAACAGCATCAAAAAAGCTGCCTAAAAGAAAATAAAAAATCAACAGTACCACAGTCAGAAGAATATAATGTATTGCCTTGTGTCGTAATTCTTTTCTAGCCATGCGCTACCTCTTGCAAAAAACATAAAATCGAATTATGTAACCATACCATCACTATCCGGTAATGAAGCAAATATCACTCCAAGTATACAATACGTAATTGCACAAAATAGCAACAAATCAATATCCAAGTTCCTCTCCCACCAGAATAACCTTAATTCTGTTAGGAACTCTTGACGCACGCGTTACAACCATCTGACAGCAGATTGTGTTCTCAAGGCAATGACCGCACTGGCCTGTCTTAGCACAGGGTGTATCGCAATTAAGTCTTACAGTATTGGCAGGTGATGAAAAATTACGAATACGTCTGATACCATCATCAACACTGCTAACGATTTTATTCATTCCCGCTACTATAATTACATCAGTAGGACCATAAATAAGGAAGGATACTCTGTTGCCCTTTCCATCTATATTAATAAGCTCTCCATCAAGTGTAATAGCATTAGAGCTCATAATAAAAGCATCGGCATTTATTGTCTTGCTGTTGCATTCCTTTATTTCTTCCTCTGTTTTATATTCCTCACGCTTAATAAGATAATGCTTTGCCTCTTCCATAGCTTCCTTAAAGCCATTATCATCAATAGTCTTTGAGCCACCGTATGCAATGGTCTTGGGCTTATCCCCAAGTATTTCGAGGAGCTTTTTCTTTGCCTCCTCTACATTTTCGCAATAGTAGCCTTCCATTTTACGAGCCTTCATTTTGTTAATAATTGATGTCGCCTGATTTTTATAAAAGGCCTTCTTTGATTCGTCCATAATTACCCCCAAAAATAGTATGTATCTTAATTAAATTTATTAGTCTTATTGTACAAAAAAGACCTTGCACAGGCAAGGTCTATAATAGATTTTGTTTAATGTAAAATCACTGAGCTCAAAAAAGCTTAGCTGTTTATTGTTGCAAAAACACTGTCAACTCCATCCTGCTTAGCAGATGTAAAAGCAGCCATAATACGTTCTACCTCCGATGCCATTGAAGGATCCATATCCGCCACAGGTGCTGCTGCCTCTACATTAGGTTCCTCAGTCATCTCCATTACAGGCTGTTCAGGCTGAGGTTCAGCTACAGTCTCAGCTTCCACATTCTTCATTAGCTTAGATGCGTCATATTCATACCATTTTATAATATTTTTATGTCTGTCGTACATGGCCTCACCTCTTTATTCAGTGATCTTTGTCGATATATAGCGATTATATCACATTTAAGCCATATGTGACAATATTTTTAGATTTATAAAATATTAAATTTTAATTACCCATAAATACATTATAACTGTTCAGCAGTTTTTCTCGAAGTGAATCTCCTGCCAAGGCATCCCAACCGATACTTACCTTCGACACGGTCATTCCCTCAAACCATTCAGAAATACCTGCTAACATTCCATCTTTATCTACTTCATCGTACACCCTGTTAATATATGTTTCGGTAGATTTTCCATTTTCACCCTCTGACATAATCTCCTCACCAACAAAGGTAAGTTCAGAAGAGCCATCACCTATAAAAAAGCTCACATGAAGCTTATATGTATTGCCTTCTGACTCACTGGGAGCAACAAAATAGTACAATATAGAATCCTCTGATTCGAATCTATCCATTTCATTTACACAGGAAATTGCCGGAATAGGATGAAGGTTTGATTCTAATGTATGTTTCATTAGACCGGACCCTGCTTCATTAACCTCATATATTGAATTCTCTGCATCAAAATCATTCCCGGGTACAGAGCTTAATATTTCAAGGCGTCCGTTACCGTCCAAATCAGTTACAGCATACATTGCCGCTTCACTGTCAGTGAGCCACATAGCAGCATTATCCCATATTATATCTATCTGTTCATCGACAGCTATAACCTCTGTGTCGGAAACATCTGTCTCAAGGCTCTTTTCTTCAATTGTAATTACATCCTCCGATTCCTGATTCCTCACTGTCGAATAATCATCCTCAACTCCCTCTGTAACCTCTACAAGAGCTTCATTACATCCGGACATTGAAGCCGCTGCCAAAATCATAGTCAACATTGCAAAAAATTTCTTCATTTTGTCTCCTTTACCAAGCAATCAGCTATATAACAAACATTTCCAATACAAACACAATAACACAGCATATACACGCAACAGGCAATAAGCCTGCGCCCAGATATGCTGCTACAATCCCGGCAATAAGCGCAATCCCACCCGCAACAGGTGATTCGGTTGCATTAATTATTGCAGGAAAAGTCATAACGGCAAGTGTTACATAGGGAACATAATACAAAAATGATTTTATAAACCTACTCTTTATGGGCTTTCTTATAAGTGTAAGCGGCAAAACACGAATAAGATATGTAACAAGTGCCGCCACAAGAATATATATCCATGAATTACCCTTCATCATTTTCTCCATCCTCCACAGGCTTAATAATTGCAAGCACTGCGGCAATAATCACAGTAAGAATTATGGTTCTGTTTCCCTCTGAAAGGCTGTTTAATACAGGAGCAACACTCATAAAAAAGCTAAGTGCAAAGCCTGCTAAAACTGCTACCATAATCGCCCTGTTCTTCTTGGCAGGTGGAATAATAATAGCAATAAACATGCCATACAGAGCCACCGACAAGGCGCTTACAACATTCCCCGGAAGAATATTTCCGGCAACAATCCCCAGTGCAGTTCCTATACACCAGCAGGGTGATGCAACAGCAATTGCCCCGTAATTAAAGAAGGGATCAACATCACCCTTTCTGCTGACGGTAATTCCAAATATCTCATCTGTTATTACAAAACCCACCAGCATTCTATGTAGCAAGCCTGTTTCCCTGTTGAATTTCTGACTAAGGGAAGCACTCATGAGAAGATATCTTGCATTAATAATCATAGTCATAAAAGCAAGCTCTAAATAGGTTGCGTGTTCGCCAATTGCCGTAAACAAAGCATATTCACCGGCAGATGCCATATTAAGAAAGCTGGCAACATACCCTTGAAACCAGGTGAGCCCCACCTTCTTTGCCATAATACCAAGAGAAAAGGCTACTGCAAAATATCCAAGTCCTATGGGAACACCTAATCTTACTCCTAACAGGAAACTGTATTTTTTACCACTTTTAATACACGTAGTATCTTTAACCATTCGCTTCACACTTCTTAAAAATATATTTACATGATGTTGGGGTCAAAAGGTATTTTGCCCCCAACGATACCGGATTTCTCCGCTCTACGAGCTCTCGAAATCCTCAAAACATTCAAAATCCGCTCATTTTTCTGCAAAAAATGGCTACTTTTTCATGTTTTGGCGGG
>JAZQOI010000086.1:0-3168 GCA_045627745.1 Lachnospiraceae bacterium
GTAATCAATCTTTGTCTCATCAAGCATTGACTTACCAATCTCATTACCCTGAGCCTTAAGGAAGGTATATGCCATACCACCACCAATGATAAGTGTATCAGCCTTCTCAAGAAGGTTGTCAATTACGTTAAGCTTGTCAGCAACCTTAGCTCCACCAAGAATAGCTACGAAAGGACGAACAGGATTCTCTACAGCATTTCCAAGGAAATCAATTTCCTTCTGCATAAGGTATCCAACTGCATTTGTGCCACCCTTTTCTGTAATGTACTTTGTAACAACTGCAACAGAAGCATGTGCTCTGTGAGCTGAACCAAAAGCATCACATACATAATCATCTGCAAGATCAGCAAGCTCTTTAGCAAATGCTTCGCCAGGTTCGTTAACCTTAGTTTGTTCCTTACCACGGAAACGTGTATTCTGTAAAAGAACAACATCTCCATCCTTCATAGCTGCAACAGCTGCTGTAGCATCAGCACCTGTAACATTGTAATCTGATACAAAAACAACTTCCTTACCAAGCTTCTCAGAAAGAGCCTTAGCTACAGGAGCAAGTGATTCCTTCTCGTTAGGTCCTTCCTTAACCTTACCAAGATGTGAGCAAAGGATAACCTTAGCACCATCAGCGATAAGCTTGTTGATTGTTGGAAGAGCTGCCTTAATACGTGTATCATCTGTGATAACTCCGTCCTTTAAAGGAACGTTGAAATCGCAACGAACAAGTACTCTTCTTCCAGCTGCATTGAAATCGTCAACTGACTTCTTGTTTAATGACATTTTTATGTCCTCCTTAATATAATATTATTTCCGTAGCTTGCGCATTGCTACAGAAACATGTTTTAACACGCTTAGATAATTATACCGAAAAACAACTTCTATTTCCATTGTTTTCTTTATTCTAATTCAAAATCACCGACTACTAAAGTAGATAAATCTGCCTCTTTTTCTGCAACCAATCTTTTTGACTGATTTAGGATAGCTTCCTCGATCTTATTTCGAACAAGACGTCCATTTCCTGCTTCTCTGGCATTTGTGCTTTGAACCTTATCAAAGAATTGAAGCAATGCCTCATCTACCTCTTCTGACAGATTGTATCCCTTTGAAGAAGCCGTTATCTTTGCAATTTTAAGAAGCTCCTCACCTGTGTAATCTGGAAACTCAATTATATTAGGAAATCTACTCTTAAGTCCTGAATTAGACTCTAAGAATTCCTCCATTTCCTTTGAATATCCAGCCAGGATTACAATAAGATCATCTCTATTATCTTCTATCCCCTTAACAAGAGTATCAATCGCCTCCAGCCCAAAATTATCTTCATGTCCTCTATAAAGGCTATATGCCTCATCAATGAATAAAACTCCACCTAATGCAGACTTTATAACCTGGCTTACTAATGGCGCCGTATGACCTACAAATCGTCCTACTAAATCAGCTCTTGAAACCTCCACAAGCTGACCTCCACTTAACACACCAATTGCTTTAAGATACTTACTTACAATTCTGGCAATTGTTGTTTTACCTGTACCAGGATTACCAGTAAAGATCATATGCTTATTAACCTCAGAAGCCTTAAGACCTGCCTCACGACGTTTTTTCTGAACTCCAAAATATTCTTCAAGGCTATAAATATAATCTTTAACTTCCTTAAGTCCAACTATACCCTCAAGTTCTCGTTTAACACTCTCAAGTTCTCCATTATAACCACCAGGTAATAGCTCATTTAAAAGAATCTTTTCTTCTCCGACAAAGATATTAAGCTCCCCATTTTCAGGCTTAATAACGATCTTGTTATCTTCTATATCATCTCTTTCAAGTCTTAGCTGCGATAGTCCCTTCATAATATTCTGATAAGCATCAAGAATACCTCTTAAGCCTCTTCCCTTAGAAGAATTGCCTAACATATATTCCATGAAATTATCTTCAGCCAAAAGCTCAAAAGAAAGCTGTTTTTTAGCTTTAGAAATAAGAGCTTCTTTTTCATTTTCAGATATTTTATTTAGCGCCTCATCATTAAGCTCTACCGTATTACATATATCTCCAAGTGCATTTACAAATGGAGCTCCCATTGATCCAGCTAGCTTTTCTAATGATTTATCACTAATAAAAATCAGATACTTTCCCTTTGCTTCAAGCGATCCTACAGTATTACCTGATAATGTATTTGAAACATTAACGAGCTGCCCATTTTTCATGACATATCTGTCATTAAGCATACACTCTCCTTTTGTTACAAGATCGCTTAATTTTGATAACAGTGATACATGACAGCTTTCAAAGTTTTCAAATAAAATAACTGTTGAGCTTGATGATAGCGCATTATATAAATCCTGAATAAACAAGGTCTCCTCTCCCTGTGTAGGATAAAGAGCCAGATTCATTTTAAATATTTCGCCACTAGATATAATTTTTCTATTCGAAAGACATTTAACGGTATTATCAAGAATAAAATGCTTACCTGTACACGAAGGTCCATAAATATATATGCTATTAAGTGCATCATTCTCATCAAGTTCAGATACAAATGGTCTTTTAAACGCCACAATAAGCTTCTTTATGAAATCATCCTGTCCAAAGGCATCCGACTTAATATCATCACTTACACCCTTAAATTTATCAAGAGCATTTATGCTAATATCTTCCTTAACCTTCGGCTTTCCCATCATAGCCTGATCTGTATTAATATTTGAATTAATATCCTTAATAAGCGATGAAATATCTTCTGTTTTTGTCATAGAATTACCTATTTCAGGAGCCTTTTTATCACCTGCTATAATTTGCAGATTCTCCATGAAGGTGCCACCCAGTTTCTTCTGACGCTTGCGGGCAGCTTCTATCTCCTCCTCTGTATAATGCATTGAAGAACTAGACTCTCCTAAATTATTAAAGATATCATTTATTCCGTACATATATTCCTCCGAATTAATAAATCTAATTAATTATATAGCATTAAAAAGAATAAAAAAAGTCCTGGCCTTATCGACCAGGACTTTGATTTAACTAATTAATAACTATTAATTAAGCTAACTCAGAGAAGTACTTAATTGTACGAACCATCTGAGATGTGTATGAGTTCTCGTTATCATACCAAGAAACTACCTGAACTAAGTTGTCTTCACCAACCATTGTCTGTGTAGCATCGAAGATTGAACCATATGTTGATCCAACGATATC
>JAZQOI010000087.1:0-22414 GCA_045627745.1 Lachnospiraceae bacterium
ATGATACCAGGGTCAAAAGGTATTTTGCCCCCAACGATACCGGATTTCTCCGCTCTACGAGCTCTCGAAATCCTCAAAACATTCAAAATCCGCTCATTTTTCTGCAAAAAATGGCTACTTTTTCATGTTTTGGCGGGTCATAAAGGTGCATACATCCTCTTACGTGCAAGCACGACGAGTCAGCATGACCTTTTGACCCTGGTATCATATTATTTACATGAATTATATTTTTGAGGATTTAGAGGAGGATTTTGTCTTGAAATTTCTTCATTTAGGTGATTTACATTTGGGAAAATCGCTTCTTGATTATGATTTAATAGAGGATCAGCGATATATTCTGAATCAGATTATTGATGTGGCTGTTGAGAGGGAAGTAGATGCGGTATTAATTGCGGGAGATATTTATGATAAGTCCATTCCCCCGGAGGCGGCTGTTAATCTATTGGATGATTTTATTAACCGGCTTGTAGATAATAAGCTTAAGGTATTTATTATTAGCGGTAATCACGATTCTGATGTGCGTCTTAATTTTGGTTCCGCCATGTTTGAGGATAAGGGGGTATATATAGCTTCTAAGTATAACGGAACACTTAAAAAGCATGTTCTTAAGGGGGATGAGGGTAATGTTAATATTTATTGCATGCCCTTTGTGAAGGCATCAACCGTACGTCATTTTTATCCTGATGAGGTTATTGAGAATTATGAGGATGCTGTAAGAGTTATTATTAAAAACAGTGATGTAAACAGTAATGAAATTAATATTCTTCTTGCTCATCAATTTGTATGTGGCAAAAGTGAGGATATTATTTTCGCCGGTTCCGAAGGGATGGGAACTATAAATGTGGGTCTGGTAGAACAGATAGGATATGATTGCTTTGATGATTTTAATTATGTGGCGCTGGGGCATATTCATTCCACACAGAAGGTGGGAAGGGATGAAGTGAGATACAGTGGCTCACCGCTTAAATATTCCTTAAGTGAAGCTAATCATGATAAGTATGTTCCGCTTGTTAATATAGATGCTGTAGGTAAGGTAGCTATTGAGAATATTCTGTTATCGCCACTTAGAAATCTTCGCCACATTAAGGGCAAATTGTCTGTGCTTCTTGATAAGAAGAATATTACGGATGAAGATGATTATATTTACGCCACTCTTACGGATGAGGAGCCTGTAGGTGATGCTTGTGCAATATTCAGGCAGTTCTATCCTAATACTGTTAGAGTTGACTATGATAATGCGCATTCAAGGGAAATGGCTAATGTTGATTTTAGTGATATTACCAGAGATAAGTCCTTCGATGAATTAATAGGGGAATTTTATTCTAAGATGTATGGCTGTGATATTTCATCAGAGGAGATGAAAGTAATGCACGAAGTAGCCGGAGAGGCAGGTGTTATTATTGAAGCCGATTAAGCTTATTATAAGTGCTTTTGGACCTTATTCTGATACAATGCCCGTTATTGACTTTACTGAATTTGATGAGAAGGGCTTGTTCCTTATTTCAGGTGATACAGGTGCAGGAAAGACTACGATTTTTGATGCAATATGTTTTGCGCTTTATGGCTGCGCCAGCGGAAGCCATAGAGATAATAAGAACTTTAGAAGTGAGTATGCAAAAGCAAATACTCAGAGCTTTGTTGATTTTTATTTCACTCACCAGGGGAAGAACTATCACATTAAGAGAACACCTCAGTATGACAGACCGAAGCTAAAGGGTGAAGGCTTCATTACCGAAAAAGAGAGCGTGTGCTTCTATTGTGAAAATGATTCACCTGTGGAGGGAGTTACTGAAGTTGCTTCTATAATTAAGGATTTATTGCATATTGATGAGAAGCAGTTTAAACAGATTGCCATGATAGCGCAGGGTGAATTTTGGGAATTGCTTAATGCCGATACCAAGAACAGAACCGAGATTCTTCGTACTATTTTTATGACCGGTGCTTATAGAAATATTGAGGATAAACTGGCTATTCGCAGGAAGAATAATTATGAATTGCTTACTGCTTCTAAAAGAAGTATTTTGCAGTATTTTGATGATGTTTCAGTGGATGAGAACAGTAAATATTATTCTGAGCTTACCGCTATTAGGGACAGGGCTGTTAAAAGCGACAGTCTGTGGAATCTGGGTGAAATTCTTGAAATCATTAACAGAATAATTGACGAGGATGAAGGTCTTTATAGTGAGACTGTTATTGCGTTGAAGGCTGCTGAGGAAAAATATGAGACCCAGAATAAGTTGCTCACTAACGCATATAATGATAACAAGCTGCTTTTAAGGTTAAAGACTCTTGAAAATGACAGGGATGAGCTCTATGGCAGAAAAGCTTCGATTGAAGAAACAAAGCAGACACTTGTAAGAAAAAAGGCTGCAACACATGAGGTGAAGCCTGTATATGATGCATATTTAGCAAAGAATAAGGAAGTAGGGGAAAGTGAAAAAAGTCTTTTAGCTTCTGTGACTTTACTGGAAGACGCAAAAAAGAAATATGATGAGGCAAAAGCGCTTCTGAGTATGGCAGAAAAAAATGAAATTCGGTCAAGGGAGTGCATGGAGGAGGTTGCAGTAATACAAAATGATGAGGACAGTTATCTTAAAAGAGAGGATTATATTAAACAAAGAATTTGCCTTAATGAGGAAGCAACTGAGATTGAAGAGGAGAATAAAAGGCTGAGTAATGATTGGGAGTTACTTAATTCACGGATTAACATTCTTACAGGTGAGCTTGAGAAAAACGAAGATGTCTCAGGTGAGGTTGTTAGATTGGAGACAGAATTACAAGCTTTAGATGAAATAGGTAATACCATATCGAATATTATCAATGAGAGATTTCCTGATTATAATTGTAATCTTGAGGAGCTTAAGAAGGAGCAGAGTATATTTGAAAGACTTCTTACAGAATATGAGGAGAAGCTAAGAGAATATGACTGCGCAGCTTCTTTGTTTGATAGATGCAGAGCCGGGCTTATGGCTGCTAAGCTTAAGCCGGGAGATGCCTGCCCTGTATGCGGTTCGACCAATCATCCAAGCCTTGCTTTGCTACCCGAGGATAGTATTAATGAAGGAAAAGTTAATGCTCTAAAGGAAGAAAAGGATATTCTGGAAAGCAAAAAAAATGACTATCTTGCTAAGGTGTCATCACTTAAGAGCTCTGTTAATACAAAAAGCCTTCATATATCACATGATATTGTGGCAGTACTAAGTAAAAAGATTTTTGAAGAGGATGTAAGCAGATTATCCTTTGAAGAGCTGTGTGAGGCTATAATAAAAGGGAAGGGTTATGTAGAAGATAAGCAACAGTCAGTAAAGGATAAGCTTACACAGGCTAAGGAGAAGGTATGTGCGCTTAAGGCAAAAAAAGAAGAATTAAACAAAGCAAAAACAGATGATACTGACAGATTAAATGCTTTAAAGGAAGCTCTTTTAGTAAAATCAGAAAAAAATAAACAGATGCTTTCAAAAATTGAAGGTTTGCTGCAACCGTTGTTTAAGCTTAAATATGATAATTTGTCTGACGCTGTAAACAGAAAAAACGAACTTTTGCAGGAAGCCAAGGAGATAGATGATTGCATTGAAAATGCCAGAAAGAATAGAGAAAAAGCAGGAAATGAATTATCCTCTCTTAATACCTATGTGGATACCATTAGGGAGAATCTTAATAAACAAAAGCTTGATAGCGATGATTGCAGGCTTAAATATGAACAGATTCTTAGTAATAGGAATTTTGTTGATACTGATGACTTTCTTAAATATGTAGCTTCTGAAGAGAATATTTCAGAGGATGAGAGCTTAATTAATAAATATTATAATGAATTAAAGGCCAATGAGGCAGCACTGCAATCGGTAAGAGAGGATGCTAAGGGGAAGGTACATATTGATGTTGAAGCTTTAGAAACAGAGGTTATGAAGCTAAAGTCTGATTTTAATGTACTTAATACAAAGGTTAATGATATTGGGTACAGAATCAGGAATAATAAAAATAAGCTCTTAAACATTTCCGGCAAGGAACAGGAGCTTAATCAGTACACTAAGGAAGATACTATAGTTACCAGATTATATAACCTTGTTAAGGGACAGACAGGTAATGGCAAAATCACATTAGAGCAGTTTATTCAGGCGGAGGGCTTTGACAGTATTATACGGGCTGCCAATAAAAGACTTTTGCCTATGAGTGACGGTCAGTATGAATTGTATAGACAGGAGGATTCCTTAGGCAAGAAGAGTAATACGTTTCTTAATCTTGAGGTCCTTGATAATTTTACAGGACATAGAAGACCTGTAGGGAATCTGTCCGGAGGTGAGAGCTTTAAGGCCTCCCTTAGTCTGGCTCTTGGATTATCAGATACTGTTTCTTCAAATATTGGTGGTGTTCAGATGGATGCGTTGTTTATAGATGAAGGCTTTGGCACTCTGGATAAAAAGTCAATTGAGGGAGCTATGGATATTCTATGTAATCTTACCGGGAAAAACAAACTGGTAGGTTTGATTAGCCACAGAGAGGAGCTTATGCAGAACATACCACAGCAGATTCGAATAACAAAGGATAAGACCGGTAGCAGATTTTCCATTGATTTGGGAATATAAATGTATTTACACCTTACAGAAAATCAATTACAATGTATTAGTAGTGTTGCTATACAATATATTGTTCCTTAGGGATATTTATTTATAGTAATTTGTATTATTGTAACTAATTGTTACTAATTGTTACTTTTAAATAGTAGGAGGATTTTATAATGGGAGATTTTTATAAGAAAGGAAATATTATTTTCCAGAAGGGTTCCTGCGAGAACTTTATGTATGTGGTGGAATCAGGTAGCGTTGGAATCTATCTTGATTATGGTCAGAGTTATCAGAAGGAATTGGCAGTTGTTAATGATGGAATTATAGGTGAAATGGGATTTTTCTGTAAGGAGCTTAGATCGGCAACAGGTGTTGCCCTTGAGGATACAGAGCTTACACGTATTGATGATTCTAATTACAAGGAATATTTCGATTCTAATCCTACAAGATTAGTTTCACTTTTCAGCACTGTTTCTGACAGACTTAAGAATGTTAACAGTAATTATTCCAAGGCATGTTCTTTACTTGATGAATATAATTCATTAGTAGAGAAGAATGAAACACCTAACGATACACTTATTGAAGAAATGAAAAAATTGGTTGGCAGATAATTGATGATTTGATATATGAAGGAGAATAGATATGTCAGAAGTTAAAAAATTTAAAAAAGGTGATATCATCATGAAAGAGGGCGAGCTCGGCAACTGCATGTATGATATTACTTCCGGTAAGGTAGGAATATATAAGAATTACGGTTTAAGCGACGAGGTTTTGCTTTCAGAGCTTGAGAATGAAATAATGGGTGAAATGGGTTATGTTAGATACGAAGCAAGAACTGCAACAGCAGTAGCACTTGAAGATGTTGAAGCTGTTATGATTGGCGATAAGGACTTTGAGGAATATGTATCTAATAACACAGAAAGGGTTGTTTCATTTATCTGTAAAATCTGTGACAGAACAAGAGAGGCGGATGTTAAGTACCGCGAGGCTATGGATGCAGTTAATGTGATTCTTGATGATGTTATCGGTACGTCAGGTAAGGAAGATAGCTTCCTTGAAAAAATCAAGAAGATAGTTTCTGATTTTAATTCATAATATGATGGCATGGTACTTAACTGTACCGTGCCATTTTTCACACAGGGACATGTGATATTAATATTTTGCAATACATGCCTCGGCGTATTTGAAATGAGTATGGAGGTGAAGTGATGATTCAGATTCAGCCATCCTATAAAAATGGACAGGCCTACATTGATTTGGCAGAAAAGGAAGGATTGACCTTTGAAGTACTTGAACTTTCCTGCGGAGAAACGCTGACGGAAGGAATATCGGAAAAAGCTCTTGATTATTACAAGCATTCAGGGCTTGTAACTTCGTTGCATGGTGCATTTATAGATATTTTTCCAATAAGTCCCGATCCGGATATTAGAGCAATATCCATAGATAAGGTAAGAAGAAGCTGCGAGCTTGCGCTTACTTTAGACTCAAAAAATATTGTTTTTCATACATCGGCTGTGCATACACTTGATGGCAAGGCTCTTAATGGATGGGCTATTAAAGCCGCCGAGTTTTATGATGCATTGGCAAGGGAATATGATTTGAATATATTTATTGAGAATTTTTTTGATCTGCTTCCTATTGAGCTTGGTCTTTTGATGAAGTATTCTAAGGATCAAAGAGTTAATGTATGCCTTGATTTGGGACATGCTAATATCAGCCATAGACCTCCTGCAAGCTGGTTCGAAGAGCTGGGGGATAATGTTAAGTATTTGCATTTGTCTGATAATAACGGTGTTTATGATGATCACGTGGAATTAGGAGCAGGCAAGCTTGATTTTGATGCTATTGGTAAGAATATAGTGGAGAACCTTAATGAAATACCGGTTACTCTTGAAGTTAAGGGCATTGATAGTACAAAAAAAGCAATTGAATATCTTAGAGATTTACAAGCAAGATATAGTTAAGAGGAGATTTAGGTTACTGGTCGGGGAATGAACAGTAACATGGTTTTAAGTGTGGGAGATAAGAATGCAGAATTACGATAAGAAATATATTTTGGAGCATATTACCGATGATCTGGCTGAGGGTGTTATGGTCATTAGCTTTACGGGTAAGGTGCTTGTTGCTAATAAGGCGGTATGCGAGATACTTGATTTGAACAGGGATGAGATTTTGGAAAAGTCAGTTGCCAATAATTTTATGGGAACAAATGATGATTTTTTGGAATGTATTCTTGAGCTTGTATATTATAAAGAAACAGGAAGAAGCAAAATTGTCCAATATTCGGTACAGGATGGACTTAAAAAGAAAATTAAGCATCTTAAGGTTACTACCTCATATCTTATGAAGGATGGAAAGGGAATAGCCGGTATTATTTCTGTAAACGATTTAACGGAAATCATTGATTTTAGAAGTACGATTTTAAATCTTAAGAAAACATATGCCATTAATGAGGATAAGAATAATCAGTTAAAGAAAACCTTCGGACGTTACTTGTCGGATGAGATTGTTAATCAGCTTATTGAGGAGCCGGAGGGAACTAAGATTGGAGGAGATGAGAGAAGAATTGTTGTTTTAATGAGTGATGTCAGAGGCTTTACAATGATGTGCAGGCACAACAGTTCTAAGGATGTTCTTAAGGTTCTCAATCATTATTTTGAGATTATGTCAGAGATTATTCGTAAATATAACGGAACGGTAATTGAATTTGTAGGAGATGGTATACTTGCTGTATTTGGTGCTCCTATAGAGGATGAACATATGGAAATAAACGCTGTGTGCGCTGCCCTTGAGATGCAGAAGTCAATGGAGGACATCAATAAATGGAATGACGATAATTCATTGCCTAATCTTGAAATAGGAATCGGTATTAATTCAGGAGATGCTATTGTTGGTAATATGGGAAGCGAACAGACTACCAAGTTTAATGTTATTGGGGATTGCGTCAATATGTGCGGACGTATTGAGAGCTATACGGTAGGTGGACAGGTGTATGTATCTGATAATATCGTTAGCAGTATAGGTAGCATACTTACGGTTGATGAGAGCAAGGAAATAACCGTTAAGGGTATTAATGAACCCTTGTTAATACACAGAATCAGCGGCATTGGCGGAGAATATAATATAACTATTAAGGAAGTTTTTGATGAGCTTACCGATATTGCTCCTGAGCATGTAGAATATGTTCTTCTTGAGGACAAAATCATAACCGGTCAGCCTAAGGTAGGTATGGTACATAAGACATCTTCTTCCGGACTTATGATGACAGCATTTGATAAGTTAAATGTTGGAGATAATATATATTTTATGATGTATGACATATACGGCAAGGTTATCACCGTTAAGGATGACAATATATTTGTCAGATTCACTGCCGGAAAGTGGAAAATGTAATAGAAGAGAAGGAGAAATATTAAATGAGTTATACATTTGATGTAGAAAAGACAAAAGATGCAGTAGTTGACTGGATAAGGGATTTTTTTGAAAAAAACGGACCTGATTGCAATGCTGTTGTTGGTATATCAGGCGGTAAGGATTCTTCTATTGTTGCTGCTTTATGTGTAGAGGCACTGGGCAGGGACAGAGTTGTGGGAGTGCTTATGCCTAAGGGAGTTCAGCATGATATCGATGCAGCAAGACAGCTAGTGAATTTCTTGGGAATTAAGAATTATGAGGTTAATATTGAAGATGCCTATAATGGCATATATAACAGTGTTAAAAATGCCCTTGGGGATATTTCTACTCAGGCTGTAACTAATCTTCCTCCAAGAATCAGAATGTCTACATTGTATGCTGTAAGTCAGTGTGTTAACGGTCGTGTGGCCAATACATGTAATCTGTCGGAGGACTGGGTAGGCTATTCTACAAGATATGGTGACAGTGTTGGTGATTTTAGCCCCTGTTCCAATCTTACTGTTACTGAAATGAAGCAGATAGGAAGGTTCTTAGGTCTTCCGGATAATCTTGTGGATAAGGTTCCTATTGATGGTCTCTGTGGTAAATCTGATGAAGAGAATCTGGGCTTTACCTATGCCGAGCTTGATAAATATATTAGAGAGGGCATTGAACCTGAACCTTCTAAGAAAGAACGAATTGATAAATTGCATAAGCTTAATCAGTTTAAGCTGGAGCTTATGCCTTCATTTAAAGGGGTATAAAATGAGTGAAAATAGGTCTAGAAAAGAAATTGCTATGGATTATTTCCTGCAAGGGTATAATTGCTCACAGTCAGTGGTATTGACTTATAGTGATTTAATTGAGGTGGATAAAGCTACTCTAATGAAGCTTAGTAGCTCCTTTGGCGGTGGAATGGGAAGACTACGTGAAGTATGTGGTTGTTTTAGCGGAATATGTATAGTTCTTGGCTTACTATATGGATACTCCGGACCGGAAACGGGAGAGCTTAAGGCACAGCATTATGAACGTATTCAACAGCTTGCGAAACAATTTGAAGAACAACAAGGCTCTATTGTATGTCGTGAATTGTTGGGGCTATCCTGTGTACATGATTCATCTACACCATCAGAACGAACAGAGCAATATTATAAGAAACGTCCCTGTAAAGAATTGGTAGGGTTTGCAGCAGAACTGCTTGATAAATATATATCTCAGTTGTAGATGTCACACATTTACAACCAGCCTTAGTCTTAGGTGGAGTTAAGAAAAGCGCATAGGAAAATGTCACATGTAATAGGACATCTTCTTATGCGCTTTATATCTTCAAATAAGCCGAGGCGTATTTGAATAAAAATATAATGTTTTACTTGACAAATTGGAATATACAGTAGGATGCATAAACAACAAGTAGAATGACACCCTGGTATCTTGATAGTTTACCCTTAATAAGTGCAGGTACTGTAAGGAATACCATAACAAAGAACATAAGCGGAATATCTAATATCAGAGATGCATTTTTACCTGCAATCATATTGTCTGACGGTATTGCAAAAGGTGCTAAGGTTACTGAAACTCCACTTACAAGAATCAGGTTGAAAAGGTTAGCACCAATGACATTACCAAGAGACAGTGCACCGTGACCTTTGACAAGTGATGTAATTGCTGTTACAAGCTCAGGAAGTGAAGTTCCAAGGGCAACAAAGGTTAGTGCAATTACCGCTTCCGGAACGCCAAGGGCTGCTGCAATAATCTGTCCATTGTTTACTAATAGATTGGCTCCGACAGTAATAGTTGCAGCACCAATAACAAGCATAATTATATCCTTGATAATTGAGCTGTTTTCAGGTTCTTCGCTACCTTTATCTGTAGATTGGGCAGGAGTCTTTAATGCCGCCTTTACCTGAAGAGTAATATATACTGCGAAAATTGTAAGAAGCAATATACCTATTATTCTTGAAAAGTAGCCGGATATATAAGCTACGGCTGAGTAAAATATTGCTGCGATGAAAAAGAAAATTACGGGAATTTTTAAATCCTTTTTCTGAATTGTTGCAGGTTTAATGGCTACAGTAAGTGCTGCAATTAAAGCTGTGTTACATATTATGGAACCGATTGCATTTCCGTAGGCAATGGAGCCTGAGCCCTTAAGAGCACTGGAGGCTGATACCATAACCTCCGGAAGTGTAGTTCCTATGGATACTACTGTTGCACCGATAAGAATATCCGGCACATGGAACCTCTTGGCAATATTTACGGAGCTGTCCACAAAAAAATCTCCGCCTTTGATTAATAGCACCAGACCTAGAATAAATAATAATACAGGTATAATCATAACTTTCCTCCTTTATAAAAAAATGCCTTTAATGAATATTTCAAGTCCTATAATAATTAGAATCACACCACCCAGAATTGAAGCCTTTCCGGAAAGCCTGGTACCAAGCTTTCTGCCGATAATAACTCCCAATCGACATATAATATAAGTAACTGCACATATTATAAGTGCTTCAATTAATGCCGGAACAAAATCATATTCGGCAATGGTAAAGCCTACTGATAACGCATCAATGGAAGTAGCAATACCGGCAACAAAAAGGTTTGAGGATATATTGTCATTCTCGATTCCTTTAATTCCCTCTATTAACATTGAACCTCCAATATAGGAGAGTAGTACTAATGCAATCCATGGAATTAATTTATAGAATACATTGAAATATGTTGCTATTGTTGCAATACATATCCAGCCGATAAGCGGCATAATAAATTGGAAAAATGCAAATATCCCTGCAATGGTAATCATGCGTTTCCTTTTCATACCCGGTTCATTAAGACCGTATGCCAAGGAAACGGAAAAAGCATCCATTGCCAATGCTGCGCCTATTAATATGCTGTTTAGAATAAACAGTAAATCCATTTGTCTTCCTTTCTTTTGTGGCAAGTTATATAGAACAAAAAAATAGATATGACTTTGTCATATCTAAAATAATCATGTATGACAAAATCATACATGAGTCTCACAATTTAAAACAAGCCAGATGATAGTGCTAATCGAGATTGTTGACTTGTTACGACGGGGCGCTTGTTACTCCCTCATGAATATGTAATATATTAATATGTATAACATGGAGTGTCAATAACTTTTGTATTTCGATTATAATTTTATTAAAAAAAAATTTAAATTATCTGTAAATTCTATATATTTTTTGAATTTTGATGAATATTACAAGAGATTTATGCTATAATAAACATATATTTAAGATATTCTTAAAGGGGTGATTTATAATGGATAAACAAGTGATTATTTCTGTTAGCAGAGAATATGGAAGCGGCGGACATTATATTGCAGAGAAACTATCCAAGGAGTTAGGCATTGAGCTTTTAGACAAGAATTTTCTTGAGCTTATTGCTAAGGAGCTGAATTGCGATTCCGATGAAATAAAAAAATTTGATGAGGCAAAGAATAAGCTATTTATAAATAGAACTGTTCGTGGAATGAGTTCATCGGCAGAAGACAATTTTGCAAAGATTCAGTTTGAGTATATTAAGAAAAAAGCTGCTGAGGGCAAGTCGATGGTGGTTGTCGGACGATGCTCGGAGTATGTTCTTAGGGACTATGACTGCTTGATTTCTGTTTTTGTTATGGGGGATACAGATGCAAGAATCAAGCGAATTGTGGATGTGAAGAAATTAAACGAGAATGAAGCCAAGAAAGCTATTATTAAGATGGATAGTACACGACGTGCATATCACAATGACCACTGTGATACTAAATGGGGAGATATGAAGAATTATGATTTGTGTATTAATTCAAGCCCCATTGGTTTGGATGCAGCGGTTAAGCTTATTAAGGATTATGTTATTTCTACTATGTCTTAAAAGTGCAACGCACTTTTGTACAACTGAATTGTCACCAATATGATTGCTTGTGATAATAATATAGGTTATAATTAAGAAGTCAGACAATACTGACTTCTTTTTCGTTAAGGAGGATTATTATGCTATTCAATAATATAACAATTGTTGATGAAAATTTTGAAGTAAATACTAATATGTATGTTGGCGTTAAGGATGGTTATATTAAGTATATTTCCAAGAATAAGCCTAAAGAGGATTATGGAGAGATATATGAGGGAGCAGGTAAGCTTCTGTTACCTGCATTTTATAATGCTCATAGCCATTTGCCTATGGTATATATGCGTGGATATGGTGAGAATTTATCATTAATGGATTGGCTTAATGGTAAGATTTTTCCCTTTGAGGCTAAGCTTACAGCAGATGATATATATTATGGCTGTATGTTAGGTGTTGCTGAAATGCTTAGATTCGGTATTGCATCCGTTTCGGAAATGTACATTAAACAGGATCCATTAGGAAGGGCATTTGTTGACAGCGGAGTTAAGGCTAATTTCTGTTTGTCTACGTTATGCTTTGGAGATGAGGACTATAAGGATCTTCATTTCTACACAGAAGCTATGGATGCCATGAAAAAGTATAATGGTTTGGATAATGACAGAATTAAGACTGAGCTGTGTCTACATGCTGAATATACTACTACAGAAAAGGTGGCTATGGGTATTGCTCAGGTTGCTATGGATAATAATACTACATTCAGTGTTCATGTATCTGAAACTGAAGCTGAGGTGGAGGATTGTAAGAAACGTCATGAAAATAGAAGCCCTGTAAAATATTTCCATGATTGTGGTGTGTTTAAGGTTCATGCAACAGCCGCCCACTGTGTTCATATTGATGATGAGGATATTGCGATTTTAAAGGAGGATGGTGTAACGGTTGCATCTTGTCCTAAGAGTAATCTTAAGCTGTCAAGCGGAATATGTCCTGTGACCAAGCTTCTTGATGCCGGTGTTAATGTGGCTATTGGTACTGATTCGGTTGCCAGTAATAACAATCTAAATATGATTGAGGAAATGCGATTTTTCTCACTGCTGGCTAAGGCAGTTACTAAGGATCCTACCGTTATTACTCCTGCCAAGGCTTTGTATTGCGCAACAAGAGCCGGTGCTATTGCACAGAATCGTAATGATTGCGGACTGATTAAAGAGGGTTATAAAGCGGACCTTACTGTGCTTGATATAGACAGAATATATATGAAGCCTGAATATAATATGCTAAATAATCTGATTTATTCGGCACAGGGTAATGATGTATGCCTTACGATGGTAGACGGTAAGGTGTTGTATAAGGATGGAATTTATACTACCCTTGATATTGAAAAGCTTAATTATGAAGTTGAGACTCGCAGAAACAGGATTCTATCAGAATTATAAGGAGGAAGGTATGAGTATGGATGATAATAAGGAATACGAACAGGATTATGTTGAACAAGAGGATACAGAACAGGGAGATAAGATTGATTTAAGACAGATTGGAAGAATTGCCTTTTGGGTAGAGGTAATTTTGGCTGCCGCATGTTTTATAAATTCTGTTATTTCGTTGTTTGTATATTTTAATGAGCTTTATCCTGCAAAGTCAATTATTTCAGAAGTGATATTGATTTTTATTTACCTGATTACCGGGGTATATTTGCTGTATGGTTATAGGATACCGCATGGTAATCTGTTTAAATTTATTTTATTGGTGATGGCGTTTGATTTGGCGATTTCTGTTACAATTGATCCATCTCCCGTAATGCTGGTTAATGCTTTCTTTATTCTTGCTGCCGTTATAATTTCATATGTTAGCGGCAGACTTCATAAGATTGAGAAGAATAGAATGTTGATTATAGTAATTCTTGTTTTGCTACTTTTAGGTGCTATAGGAAACTTCTGTACCAATGAATACGGCAGCTATAATTATATGTATTCACAGAGTCGGTTTGATAATGCTTCCAGAGATGTATTTTCTGAGGATGTTGATTATTATAATTATTATTATGAGCCTGAGCACAATCAAAATTCATTTTCCTGCTTCTTAAGCAGTATTAGCTGGGCTGTATTATTCTGCGCAATGGCTATGATTTATGATTATAGATATGACAGTCATATTACTGCCGGTATTAACGCTGATATAGATATAATCAAGGACGTTGCCGGTAATATTAAGCTTAAGGCTAAGAAAAAAGGATCTTCATCAGAGAAGGATTCACAGGATAATGAATCAGAAGCCGCTGTGTTGACCAATGAATCCGAAGCAGATGAATCAAGTACTGAAAAATCAGGGGAGGATTCTTCTAAAGAAGATAGTTCTAAAGAAGATATGTCTAAAGAAGATGCTTCTAAAGAAGAAAATGATAAGGAAAAGGATAATAAGTAGAAAAAGGTTTACAATCAACGGGTGTTTATGAAGAAATTTCGATTTATATTTTTTTTAATGGTTTTATGTTTATTAGTTATTGGTAAGTGGGAGTACTCATTTGCACAGGATAGTATTTATTTGGATTTGACAGAATCCATGTCTGAGTCAGGTGATGATTCAGTCATGGATTTTTGTGATGAATATTTGATAGATGATTATTCTGCTAATTCCTTAGATACAATCTGGGAGGTTGATAACAGTTTAGTGCTTGAAGGAGACGGTAATGAGATTATTATTGAAGATTCTGATGCTAACAGTAATTACTTAACAGGACTTTCATATACCGTTAAGTACTTAGGAAATGGGGCAACTAAGGGTAAGGCCAGGACCTACAAGCTTTTTGAGAATGAAGAACATTCGATTATTGATAATTATTATGTTAAAAAGGGCTATTCCTTTTTAGGATGGAATACCAAGAAAAACGGAACCGGAGTTATGTATAAGGCGGGACAGGTAGTTAATAATCTATCGGCAATTAATAAGTCGGTGGTTAATCTGTATGCCCAGTGGGGTATTATTACATATAATATTACATACCATTTGCTCGCCGATATTGATTCAATATATCCTGAGAGGTTTAAGGACTCGGCAGTCGTTCCCACTACATATAATGTTATTACTAAGACCTTTAAGCTTCCTAAGCCTATTAAGACAGGCTTTAGCTTTAAGGGGTTTTTCAAGGATTCTTCCCTTAAGAGGCAAGTCACACAGATTAAAAAAGGCAGTGTCGGGGATTATGAACTATATCCCAAGTGGTCACCTAACAAATATACTTTAAAGTTTGTGAAAAATGGTGCAACCAAAGGGAAAATGTCCAATAAATGCTACAAATATAATGTGAGTTATGATTTGCCACAATGCTCATATATAAGAAAAGGTTATAGCTTCGCAGGTTACAGCTTAGATGCAGAGGGTGAAAACATGCTTCCTGCAACCATTGACGGAAGCTACTTTGGTGATATAAAGAATAATGCAACTATAAAGGTATATGCTCAGTGGAAGAAGGATAATTCTAATCTCTGTAAGCAAACAAGAATATCAGAGGACAGCTATGAGTATGTGTATTATGTAGATGGTGCATACGGCAATGATAATAACGATGGATTTACGAAACAGACAGCCTTTAGAACAATTAATAAGGCGTTAGAGGTGGCAGGTGAAAATGACACAGTATATGTTAGAGCTACAGATGGATATTCGGGAAATATTTACAATTCCGCAGAAAATACAGGTAATCAGATATGCTATAAGGAAAAGGTGAGGTTTATCCATTCAGGCTCTAAGTACAATTATTTGTCTGTTAAGGGGGGATGGCCTGCAGAGGATGGAACCTGGCCGGCATCTGACAGTCTTAAGCCTAAGGTATCCTACAATGGAGAAGATGAGATAGAGGTTATTGATACAAATGGACAGTCATATATTAATATTATTAACCTTGAAATTGCAGATATTCATTGCGTTGAAGCGGTAGGAATATACATAGGTTCTAATGTTAAGCATGTTAATATAAAATCATGCTCTATTCATGATATAGAAACGACTAAGGCTTACAATTATCTGGATAAAGAAAAGACAATCGTTGATGAGAACAATCCGGGTGAGGGTAGTGCAAATGCGATTTTGATGTTGGGGGAAGGTAAAAAATCTGCTAATTCAATTGCTTATATTAATGTTGAAAACTGTCGGATTTATAACTTGAAAACCGGTTGGTCAGAGGCTGTATCTGTAGCCAGTAATTGTGAATATGTTACTGTTACGAACTGTGTAATTCATGATGTATTAAATATTGGTATTGATTTTTACGGAAATGGTAAATACTGTAAGGTTGCTTCACTTGATCAACCAAGATACTGTAAGGCAATAGCCAATGAAGTGTATAATTGTCATTCACCATATGCTTACTGTGCCGGAATATATGTGGATGGCGCAAGAAATACTACTCTTGCTGATAATTATGTACATAATTGTGATTATGGTATTGAAATCGGAGCGGAGCGGTTAAGCAGTAAGTATCCCACCAGAACCATTGATATTCTTAGAAATCATATTTATCACAATGAGCGTGGCGGTTTAAGAATCGGCGGATATGATGAAAAATACTCAGGCAATGTTGTTTCATGTCTGATTGGGGAGAATATTATTTATGATAATGACCCGGGATATGAAGCTTTCGATGAAGAGTACGGAAAATATATTGAATATTTTGGAGAAATTCATCTTGCGAAATGTACGAAAGTCACTATTACAGATAATAAGATTGGAAAATCCTCCGATTATGCCGGTGGGCTTATGATATGCAATGAAATGGCGGAAAAGTACACAACAAAGCTATCATTTAAGAATAACACTTATTATTCGCCACTTGGGGCAGATAAGCTTCACTTCTTTATGTATAGGAATAAAGAAATTGAAGGCCTTACGGCCTTCAACAGGTTAATTAACGGTAATGATATATTTGACGATTGGGGATTAGATAATTAATCCCCAATTTTTTCTTCTCCGAATATCAAATTAATAGCATCCATTAGTTCTTTATACGCATCAGTATAATCAAGCTCTGTAAGGTATGAAGCTAAGGTACGATAGTACCATTCGTGCATTTTTTTATCCTTTTGATGAAAATAATTAAATAGATTGTCCCCTTCCTTAAGGTATGTAAGTCTCATGGAACGAAGATTAGAAAGCTTATCACCTAACCAGATGATTTTGATATTAATATCATCTGTAGCTGCTATTTCCTTAAGTGAATCCTCCTTACGTCGCTTCCAGGTATCTTCAGGGTTCTGACCTGAATATTTATTCTCTGTTTCGCTCATAACATACCAGGCTACTCTGTCTCCGAATTCCGCTTCTATTTCTTTAAAGTTTGCTTCGGTGTCCTCGATGGTGTCATGTAATATTCCGGCTGCAATAATATCTTCGTCATCAGTAATGGATGCAATTATAGCACCAACCTCGGCGGGATGAAGAATATATGAGGTATTTACAATCTTGCGTAATTGTCCGTCATGTTTATTTGCTGCAAAAATCATTGCTTTGTTTATTAAGTTCATATGCTTCGCCTTTCTTTCATAGAATTCAATACAAAAACATTATACTACAAAATAGGTATTAGGGGTAAATGCTTTTGAAAAATGAATTGTATTTTTGCTTATTAATATTGTCGTCTGTTTGGCGGTTTGGATATGAAAAAAATAATGGTAATTATCACATTGCTTTGTCACAATGGATATTGAATGTGATTGCACAAAATGATATAATTAATCCTGTCAAATTCTCCATGGAGGGAGAATTGGCAGAGGTTATGTCAGAAAAGGAGACTGTTTATGAAAACAAAGGAATTGTTTAAGCGTTGGCTGGTTACATTGCTGTGTGTTGCAATGGTAGTAGGTTCTGTACCTATGCCGACAGAGGCCGCTGTAATTCTTGATTCGTCTGTAGAAGAAGCTAAGGATTTACTTGAGCTGGTTGATGAGGAAGTATCAACTGAGGTTAATAATAAAGAGTCAGGTTCTATAGAGGCGGATACGGAAGATATCCTGATGGAAGAGCCTGAAGCTAAGGAAGATTCTGTTGATCTTGAAGATGAGATTAACGAAACTGATGCAGATATGGAGGAAGGTTCTGCTTCTGAATTGATTATTGAGGATGAAGAAGAAGCTTATGAGGAAGAGGTGCTTGAGGTTTTCAAGGAGGATTCAGAGGAAGCTATAGAAGATGTACCTTTACTTGAAGCGGAAGAGGAATTTTCTGAGCCTGTAAATAAAGGTGGAGATAACGTATATTTTGAGGATGCTTATTCTCATGAAAGATATTCTGAATTAGGTAGTGCGCTTTCTAAGAATCGTACTTTGGTATTGCATGGGGATTATAAGGATACAGTAATTAACACTCCTACAATGCCAGGGCTTACTATTAGTATTGACTTAAGCGGTAATGTTCTTGACGCAACCATTAATGCAAGTGAAGGACTTACACTTACAGTGTCTGATAATGTGAAGGATGAAGCCAGAGAACATTTTCTTGTTAAGAGTGGTTCTACATATATTTTAAGCGATAATAGAGCAACTGCTGATGATATTCCTGTATATGGTGGTATCTGGACTAATTCCGATAGTAATAGTTGTTTTTCTTCAGATGAGTCCAATGTATCACTTAATGTATCTGGTGTTGCATTTGCAAGAACTACGGATTCAGCAATAAAATTATGTAGCGTTAATAATGTTTTAAATGCTTGTGGAGATACTGCTTTTTTCGGCTGTACTGCACAGTATGGAGGAGCGATATATAGTAAAGGAGCTGTTATAAATATATCCGATTCTGTGATTTTTAACGAATGTAATGCTAATAGAATGGGAGGCGCAGTGTATGCTGTGAATTCCGGTGCCGATATGAATATTAATGGATCGGTTAGTTTTTGTAGTTGTTCTGCTATGGTGGGCGGCGCTATATATAAAGATTGCGAAACATTGAACATAACGGACAAAGTCATGTTAAGGGATTGTTCCGCTTTGAATGGAGGCGCTATAGGTGCACGTAAAGCAAATGTATATATAGGTGGTTCGGTTAGCATCAATGGCTGTAGTGCTCGGGAGGGAGGAGGAGTCTATGCTATCAGTTCAACTGTTGGCTTGAGTGGTAATTGTACTATTGTTGGTAATACGGCTAACGGATTGCCTGATAATGTTTACTTAGAATCAGAAGGTATGATTGATGTTGATTCTAATTTTAATGGTACAGTCGGAATTATTCTTTCGAAATATATTCCTCTTAGAAGAACAATCACTGTAGCTCCAACTGCAACACAGAACATGCTTGATAATAGAAATATCTATTTAGATGATGATAATTGTTACTTATTCTGTGATAATGGGCATCTTGTTGTTGATGATATGCATTTGGAGGCCGTTAGCAGTAACGGAACCAGTTTGGGTAAATTCTACAACTTAAGAAGTTTAATTAATGATGTAAAAGGTGATTATGTTGTAAAGCTTATAAAGGATTATTATGAAGGTAATCAATACAGTTTAGGTAAGAGTGTTACAATTGATTTGAATGGTCATGTATTAGATGCGTCAATAATAGCTAATGAAAGTAATATTTCGGTTAATGTTATTGATAGTGATAAATCTACGACTCATTACCTTATTAAATCTGAATATAGTTATATTTTAAGTGATAATAATATCAATTATGAGGACGCTATTCCGGTAAAGGGTGGTATATGGACTAATTCAAACGGACAGCCCCTCGTTTCGAACGAAAGAGATGATGTATCACTTAATCTATCAGGTGGTACCTTTGCTGCTACTATGGATTATGTGTTTCATTTTAATAAGGGTACTATAAACGCTAAGGGAGATACTGCTTTTGTTGGGTGTACGGGAGATAAAACCGGAGGGGTTATATGTGCTGAAAATTCAACCGTTAATATAAGCGGTTCGGTAAACATCGTTAATTGTAGTGCGTCTAACGGAGGAGTAGTATTTGCTGATAATTCAACCGTAAATATAAGTGGTTTGGTTAGTATTAATAACTGTAATGCTAGATCAAACGGAGGAGTAGTATATGCTTTTTCGCGATCAAAAGTATATATAAATGATTCGGTAACCATCAATAACTGTAGCGCCATAAATGGTGGTGTGATATATGCTGATTATTCAAGTGTAGAAATTGGTGATTCGGTAACCATCAATGGCTGTAGAGCTAGCAATTATGGAGGAGCAGTATATGCTTATGGTGCAACAGTAAATATAGGAGATTCGGTAAGTATCAATGGCTGTAGTGCTGGTAGTGTTGGTATTGTTGGTAATGGAGGAGCAATATTTGCTACCGGCGCAACAGCAAGCGTGAATGTTGTTGGTAATGTAAGCATCAATGGCTGTAGTGCTAGTAATGGAGGCGCAGTATTTGCTTATGGTGCAACAGTAAATATAGGAGATTCAGTAAGCATCAATGGCTGTAACGCTAGCAGTTATGGTGGAGCAGTATATGCTACCGGTGCAACAGCAAACGTGAATATTGTTGGTAATATAAGCATCAATGGCTGTAGTGCTATTACTGGAGGAGCAGTATTTGCTAATAGTGCAACAGTTTCTATAGGAGATTCAGTAAGCATCAATAGCTGTAGTGCTTCGGATGGAGGAGCAGTATGTGCTTATGGTGCAACAGTAAATATAGGAGATTCAGTAAGCATCAAGGACTGTAGTGCTGCTTACGGAGGAGCAGTATATGCGATTGAATCAACCGTAGGCTTAAGCGGTAATTGTATTATCAGCGGTAATACTGTTGATGGAGTATCTAATAATATTTGTCTTGATGATAGCTATATAGATGTAACTCCTGACTTTACAGGTAAGGTTGGTATTTCGCTTAAAAGCTATAGTGATCTTAGAAGAATCATTACCAAAGATGCGACTGCATCACAGAACCTGATTGATAATGGAAATATATTCTTAGATGATGATAATTATGTATTGCAATGCAATAATGGTAACCTGGTGGTTGATAATCAGCCTGTATTAGAGGTTCTCAGCAGTAATGGTACCGTGATTGGTAGATATGCACGTTTCAGTGATTTATTTGAGGACGTATCAGTTAATTGTATAGTTAGACTCACCGATGATATTATCGATAATACTGTTAGTGTACCCTATGACATTAATATCGATTTGAATGGTTATATGCTGGATGCAACAATTGTTAATGAAAAGGGTGCAACAGTAACTATTCTTGATAGTAATAAGGATTCAGTTCATTACTTCACACAGAATCCTACAACACTTAAGTATGCTTTAGCTGATAAATTTAGTGCAAATGCTGTAAGCATTAATGATGGTATTTTAACAAGATTGTTAGGCGGTGAGGTAATTACTGTTAGTGGCTCTAAGGTAAATATCCTGGGTGGTAGTGTTGCCTTCAGCTCTGATAAAAAGCATAGTGGAGTTCTCTTAAAGTCAGGTTGTATTTACTTAAGCTCTAATGTAGTATTTACCAATAACGTGTTAAGTGGTAGTTCCTGTGATATCAGAATTGTTTCAGGTAATGTTAACTTCTCTAAGGATTATAGCGGTAAGGTAGGTCTTACATATATTGGAGATGGAATTACATCTGATAATTATGTGAAGATTCCTGTAACCGGTAAACCGAGCCACGTGTTAGAGAGACTTGTTGATAATGGCAATGTATATGTATATCAGAATCCTGCAGAAGGTGCACCTACTCTTGAGCTTAGATATGATTACAAGGATAAGCTATTATACTTCACTACTCATGAGCATGACTGGGTATATGAATCAAAGAACGGTGTTACTAATGCTTTGTATGGTTATTGTTTAGATAAGGATTGTGAATATTTTAATGGTGGCTCGCCATTGAAAACACCTATAATTGAGCTTAAATATGAGGATGACAGAGCTTGGATTCATGATTCTGAATACTTATATGATAAGTATGTTGTTAATTATCTGGGCGAAAGTCTTATATCAGCAAATGGTATTAATAAAAAGACTGCCAAGGTATTTAAGCAGGCCGGATATGATTTCAAGTTAAGCGTAAAAAATGGCTGTAGAAGCTATATAAAGGTTTCACAAAATGGAACATATAACGTTAAGTTTACCTTTAAGCAGCATGGAGTTAAGAAAACTCTCTCAACTAACTTCACAATTACACCTACCGTATCGGTTAATTTCGTGGTAAGTGATAACCAGGCTAGCTTTGCTCCGGGAACCTTGTCCAATGGAAATCTTGTATATCTTGTAAAGGATATTACACAGGGTGATGCAGTAGGTAAGCCGGTTAATCCTAAGACTAAGATAACAGGATATAAGTTGGTCGGTTGGTATGATATTAAGACAGGTAATAAATGGAATTTTGATGCTCAGGTTTCGGATGATATGATTCTTGAAGCCAGATTTGTTAAGGATAACAGTGATGTATCACAGGAGGATTATGAGAAGTACCTTGAACTTATGGAGGAGAATAATTTCGCCAAAGGTGGTGAGGATATCTGGACAGTAGGTATTGAGGATGTTACCTATACAGGAAGCAAGATAACCTTCCCTAACCTTCGTGTATATGATGGAAATGTTCTTCTTAAGAAGGGTAAGGACTATACAGTAAGCTATAAGAATAACTTAAATGCAGCC
>JAZQOI010000088.1:0-1823 GCA_045627745.1 Lachnospiraceae bacterium
CTGCAAGTAAAAGAGCTGCTGTTTTCGCACCCTGGCCACCTCTTCCGTGCCATCTAATTTCTAAGCTGTTACTCATTTTTAATTCCTACTTTCTGTATCTAATTTCATTTATGTTGCTTCTTTTATATTGTTTCTTCAATATATTATTTTGCGCTATTATATTTTGTTGATTTGTATTCAACTTTATTCATCTTAATAATGATGATTTTTCAACCTTTTACCATTATAGCCTACTTGTGCCTAATGTAAAGTGAATTTGTGAAAACTTTTCATTTGTAAGATGAATAAAACTCAACACCTTATTTTTCATAAAAAAGAGGACCACCTCAGCAGTCCTCTTCCACATAATATCTCTTATTAAATTCAAGCTAATAATTAAGCATTCTTCTTAGTCATTGCTCTATAAACGAAGCTCATTACAAGACCAACAATAGCGATAATCATAGCGATTACAAATGCCATTGTGTAGTTTCCGTTTGCAGCATATACAGAGTTAAGAACTGATGGTCCAACGATTCCTGCGAATGAGAAACCAACCCACATAATACCGTAGTTTACTGTGTTGTTCTTCTGACCGAACATATCTGTAGTAAATCCAGGGAATACACCCATAAATGTACCAAAACATACACCGATAAGAATAAGACCAATTACGAATAATGCCATTGATCCAGATCCTGAAGCTCCCATTAATAAACCAAGACCTACAAGAGCAATTACAAGAGCAACTGTAAGTGTATTGATACGTCCAAGCTTATCTGATAATGAACCGGCAATAAGACGTCCTGCTGTGTTGAATAAGCAAAGAACTGATACAAGTAATGCAGCTGTTGAGCTTGCAGCACCAACCATATTCATAGCTACTGGTTTAGCTGTAGAGATGATCATAAGACCGAATGTACCACCAGCTGTAAGCATAATAAGCATTACATAAAATACTGGAGTCTTAAGCATCTCGATTGGAGTCTTGTCATTTCCAGCCTTAGCAGCTGTTACAGGTGGAACATATCCCTCTGGCATAAATCCTGCTGGACACTGTTTCATAATAAGTGAACCTGCACAGATAACAATAAGGAATACGATACCAAGTACCTTAAATGTAGCACGTGGTCCCATAGCGTTTGACATTGTCTCTCCAAGTGGAGCAAAAATTACAGAGCTGATTCCATAGAATGCAGTTGTCATTCCACCAACCATTCCTCTCTTGTCTGGGAAGAACTTGATTGTGTTGGAAATTGTACATCCATAAACCATTGAAAGACCTGCTCCAAGTAAAATACCATAAGAAAGAACAAGTACTGTGATTCCTGGCTTTCCTGCAGGTGCAAAACCGCAGAAGAACATACCAAGACCAAACATAACACCACCGGCGAACATAACCCACTTAGGTCCAAACTTATCATTAAGTAATCCACCGATAATCATAGTAATAAAACTGATTCCGTTAGCAACCTGGAATGCGATTGTAACATCCTGTGGCTGAAGACCCATCTCTCCTGCCATTGGTGCTGAAAGTGCAGACCATGCATACATAGAACCGATACAAATGTTAATTAAGCAGGCTACGATTAAGATAATCCAACGCTGCTTTGTCAAAGAACGAATAGCTTCCTGATTCATATTCTCCTCCTAAAATAAAAAATATACTCTCCTGTTTTTCCTTTACTATCAACTCAAGACACCCCTTACGAAATAAAAAGATAATAAAGAAATAACCTTGCACATTATAGCACAAGGTTATTTATAAAGTAAGATAATTATTATAATTTAGTAAAAATGTATTATATTTTTATGCCTCAGCCTTAGCTTTTTTTACATCATTA
>JAZQOI010000089.1:0-1582 GCA_045627745.1 Lachnospiraceae bacterium
GTTGATGACAAGTCTGTTATTACTGATATGAGTAGAGCTGCAAGCAAGACGATGAGGTACGCAGGGGAAAACTACGACTATTATAATACAATTGATTTAGGAACATATGTTGACTATTTAAGTGAAACATACCCAGACGAATGCGAAGAAGTTAGGAAGCTTTTAAGAGAAGCAGTACTATATAAGAGAGCAAATTCTTTCCTTAAGGATTCGCAGGGATTATCTATTTACTTCCCTATTAGCATGGGATAATCATATGGACTACATATATTTACGGATTACGTCTATAACATAAGTAAAAATAAATGTACAAATGCACTATATTACTATAAGGTGGCAGGTTGTCTTAATGATGAATTGCAGGAGATAGTTTTAGATGTTACTGGAAAGAGCTTGCCTGTTCTTAATACACAGCTTTTTTATGACTATCAGGGGATTGAGCCAACAATAAACGGTGATGAAATAGTTATTAACGTAGGTGATGATCTTTTGGGATCAATTCAGGATGTATACTTAGAAACAGCTTGCTATGATGAAGTTCTTGAAAAAATAACATATTACGGTACGGATAATTGCTATGACTTTGATGGCGAAGGAAATATTGTAGCAACAGTAGATGGTCAGTGGTTTGCTCTTGATGGCTCACTACATAAAGCTGGTATTTCATTCTCAACAGATGAAACATCTACATATATCGCAAAAGTAATTCACAATGGTGTGTTATCTCTTATGACATTCACATACGACAACAATACAGGAGATATTGTTATTAATTCGGTAAGTAAAATGCCAGGGCAGACAGAAGGAGAATATGATCCTTCATTTAGAATAAACACCGAATTAATACCAGGAGATACAATTGTTCCAATACTCACGGAGCAGGATGCTTATGGACAGGAGAAAAAGGAAGCCAACGGAAAGAAAGTAAAATATAAGGCTTCTTCTAAAATACAGCTTATAAATCTTCCTGATGGAGATTATGTGCAGTCTGTAGTAGTTACAGATATGAGAGGAGATTCATATTACTCACCAGTTGTTGAAGCACATTTTAAGAATGGAAAAGCTTCAGACCTTAAAATAAACCCAGAGTTTATTGGTAAAGATAATTAAAAGAAATAATAAATGAATTGCGAGGTAGGAAAAATGAAGTGTAAAAATTGTGGCGCTGAAATTGGTGACAATACAAAGTTTTGTACAGAGTGTGGTCAAAAGGTTATGAGAGATCGTTCTATAATTGATCCTTTGCCAGAGCTTGATGAGTTTCGTAGAGTAAGAAATAGAATAATTACAGTTGATGAGCATTCAAAGCCATTAAACATATACTGTTATGTTATGCTTGGTATTCTTGCAGTTATGTTTATATGTGGTTTTATATTTAGTCTAGAGTTTTTACCAATATTTTCAGGATTTTTTATACTGATTGTATTATTAATGCTTTGGGGAAATAACAGGCAGTCAAAAAGAGTTCGTATAGCAATTGGGAGACCGCTTGTAGCTATTCTTCCACTCCTTGTTATTATGCTTACTATTATTTCTGTATTTATGTACAGCATGCAAAGATGATTACGATGCTTAGCATTCT
>JAZQOI010000090.1:0-11062 GCA_045627745.1 Lachnospiraceae bacterium
AACGGGGTGTGGCTCAGCTTGGCTAGAGCGCCTGGTTTGGGACCAGGAGGTCGCAGGTTCGAATCCTGTCACCCCGATTATTGGAGAAATCTGATAGGTTTGTGTTCGTAGCTCAGCTGGATAGAGCAACGGCCTTCTAAGCCGTGGGTCGGGGGTTCGAATCCCTTCGAGCACGCTAAGACAGAATGAATTTTATTCGTTCTGTTTTGTAATCTTAGGGCGATTTTAACTGCATAGACAGTGATTGTACTAAGAATTGGTTATTCCTTACCGTTTCCGAGAGGAAGCTGTTACGTAAGTGACGAACTGCTATGGTGGGTATGGCGCAGTTGGTTAGCGCGCCAGATTGTGGCTCTGGAGGCCGAGGGTTCGAGTCCCTCTACCCACCCTTTGCCTTATGGCAAGAGAATTTAGGGCTATCGCCAAGCGGTAAGGCACAGGGTTTTGATCCCTGCATTCGCTGGTTCGAATCCAGTTAGCCCTGTTTACAATAATTTAATTTGGGATACTAGCTCAGTCGGTAGAGCACCTGACTTTTAATCAGGTTGTCGGGGGTTCGAATCCCCCGTGTCTCACGAATGTAAAGGTACTGCGATAGCAGTACCTTTTTTGACGTGTAAAAATGAAACAATATTTCATTTGATAAATATGATTCTCCACAGATTGTCCATCGCATTGTAGAAAACGCGGATAAGCTTATAGGATCCAAAGACTGTGATTTTACAGTCGAAGGTCCAGGTGTGAGAATGGGATATTGTTCCGTAGGGAGTCAGAAATGGATTGGGGTGGGATATTTCTTTATAAGTCTTGACTGTATAGTCGTGGAAAAGCCCATCCTCATCCTGAAAACGAAGGCGAAGAGGAATAATAAGTCCTTTCTTGGTGTGTTGACAGATTACGTCTATGAAGTTTTCCTCATCTAATGTATTAATCATAATAATCTCCATCTGAATAATCTAAATAAATATCCGTAACATAGCTTTTTGGTTAACAACATAATTTTGAAAAAAGAATTATAAGTATAAAAAGCTACGAACACTTGTTCTTAATTATAACAGAACATATATTCGAAAACAAGCCTTGTTTTTCTTGACATGGAATGTTATTGTGGATATACTATTGAATGCTTGATTTTAATATAGGAGGATGTGGATATTGAAGGATAATGTCTAAATATACAGTATTAGCTTGAAAGATAATGGACTAATTTTATATATAACTAAGATTTGATATATAGACATACTTTTGTAAACAGAGATTTGATTTAGTGAAGCTATCTATAAGAGTTTTCTAAAATAATAGTAGATATAAGTGGGCTGGTTTAATAAACCAGCCCACAAGTACATGGTACGAGGATGTATATTGATGAGATTGATTCACCTGGCAGATTTGCATCTTGATTCAAAACTAAATTCTAATTTCAATAGAGAGCAGTCCAGAGAACGAAGAAGCGAACTGCTTAATAATTTTTCGCGTCTAATTGATTTTGCAGTGGAAAGGGACGTGGATGCAATACTTATTGCAGGTGATTTGTTTGATACAGGTTTTGTATCGGCAATTGCCAGAAATTATGTTGAGAATCAGATTCGTAATAATATTGCAATAGACTTTTATTACTTGAAAGGTAATCATGATGGAGCAGAGCTGTTTAAGGACTCTGGAGTGCCGGTTAATTATCATGATTTTTCTAATGAATGGCGTAGTTATGAGTTAACAGACGGGCGAAAAGTCAGTAAGCGAATTGTGTTATCGGGAGTGGAGATACCCAGAGTTAATGGGTCTAAAATATATTCTGCGCTTAGGCTTGATGAAAGCTGTATTAATATTGTTATGCTACATGGTCAGTTAAACTACGGTAAGGGTTCGGATAATGCAAATGTAATTCCAATGAATGAGCTTGAGAATAGGGGCATAGATTATCTTGCACTTGGGCATATTCACAAGTATAAGAAGGAACGCCTTGATGTTCGTGGTGTATATTGTTATCCGGGATGTCTTGAGGGGCGTGGATTTGATGAGTGTGGGGAAAAGGGATTTGTTCTGATTAATATTGATGAGTATAGCGGATGTGTGGAAAGTGAGTTTGTTCCTTTTGCAAAGCGTACTCTGTATGAGCCTGTAATAGATGTGTCTAAGGCTAATAATTCTGCTGAAATAATTGATATTATTGAAGCTTATTTAAAAAACGAATATATTAAAGAAAATAGCCTTGTAAAGATAAGAATAGTAGGGGAGCTTGATATTAACTGTGAACTGGATATTCATTTTGTGAAAAAACACTTTGAGAACAGGTTCTATTATGTAAAGCTGTCTAACGAGACAGAATATAAGATTGATATTGAAAAGTATATGATGGATGATTCGCTGAAGGGTGAGTTCGTTCGTCTTGTTATGGCTGCAACTGATATTGATAAGGAAGATAAAACAAGAATTATAAGATATGGTTTGCGTGCAATAGATGGGGAGGAAATATTCGGATGTTTTTAATTTCATGCCATGTAGATAATTTTGGTAAATTGCAGGATTATTCATTGGATTTTAGTGAGGGACTTAATCAGTTTTGCTATGAAAACGGTGCAGGAAAGAGTACTCTTGCTGTTTTCATAAGAGTTATGTTTTACGGTTTTGAGGGAGATAGTAAGCGTGATGAACTTGCTAACGAGCGCAAGAGATATATGCCCTGGCAGGGAGGAATTTATGGTGGTAATATATGCTTTTTTACTCATGGCAAGAGGTATCGTTTAAGCAGACAGTTTGGAGTCAAGTCAAGCAACGATATTTTTGAACTGCGTGATTTGGATACTAATCTTATTTCGACGGATTACACAGAGAATATT
The DNA here is from genome assembly GCA_045627745.1 of Lachnospiraceae bacterium. GTDB lineage: Bacteria > Bacillota > Clostridia > Lachnospirales > Lachnospiraceae > UBA2868. Next base: position 2,838 of record JAZQOI010000090.1, read on the forward strand.
GGTATGGAATTATTTCATATAAACAGTGAGTCCTTTATGCATTCTGTATTTATCGGTCAGAGTGATTGCGTCACTAAAACAACAGATAATATTAATGCAAGGATAGGTAATCCTTCGGAAAATAATAATGATATTAGTCGTTTCGAATTGGCAGATGCTTCATTAACCGAAATCCTCAATGAACTGACACCTAACCGTAAAACAGGAGAATTAAGTAGATTAAAGGAGCAGATTGCCCAGCTTAAATATGATATTAAATCTATGGAGAATATCGAAACGGAGCTTAAACAGCTTGACTTAGAGCTGGCAGGCTGCGAGGAAGAAATTACAGCTATACACGCAGATAGAAATGACATTGATTTAAAATATGACAAGGTAAATAAATATGCCAAGGCTCAGGGAGACAGAAAGGTTTACGAGAAGCTGCTTAAGGATGTTGAGGACGCAAGACGTGATTTGAATGCAGCAAGGAAATGCTTTGGAGAACAGGTGCCTGATTCACTTGAGTTAAAGCAGGCTGTGGCAGATGCTAAGGATTATGTCAGTGTAAGAGCTAATTATGATGGGGAGGAGCTGACACAGGAAGACAGAGAAGAATACGATAGGGTAGTTGAGAAATATCCCGGTGGTGTGCCTGCACTGTCAGAGGTAAATGAGCTTATAGAGGATATTGAAAAATATAATGAGGAAATGGATACAGCCTCTAAAATGCGCCTAAGTATTAAGGAAAAGTCAACCTTAGATGAGCTGTCAAGAGTATTTGATTCTTCTGAAAATCCTAAAGCAGATTTAAACCGATTAGGTTACAATCATGGCAAAATCAAAATGCTTGAGGATGAGCTTCCTGCTAAAGAGGAAAAGCTAAGAGTGCTTAAAGAAACAAAGCCCATAGATAAAAAGGTGTTTCCCTATATGGCTGTTATGGGAGCTGTTGTATTGATTATGGGAATTGCATTTACTCTTATTACGCTACTGTTTGGAAGTGATTTAGATATTGCCAAAGCACTAAATATGTCAAATACATTAACTGCTATTGTGGGAATCGGTATATCTGTTGTAGGAATAGCAGTGTTAATTGCCGGTTTGATTTCATTTTTCAGGAAGGTTAGTAGGAATTCTGAAGAAAAGCTGGCTGCCAATAACGCAATTGCTGAATTGGAGCTGTCTGTTTCTAAGGACTTAGATTCCATTGCTTCACTTCGTAAGGAAGAGAAGGATTATTTATTAAAACATGGTTATGAATGTGATGATTCCATGGTAGAGGAGACGCTTCAGCTTATATATGACATGGCTGTTGAATATACACGTCTTAAGGAGAAGCATGAGGCTGTTAAGTTAGAGGTAGATGAGGACTTTCTTAAACGATGCGAAGCACAGTTTCAGAGCTTCTGCCGTAATTTTAACCTATACTGTAATAAGGACAGGCTTGTATTTTTAAACGAAATTAAGAATGATGTTTATCGTTATGATACGTTAAAAAAAGCAGTTAAAAAGAGCATGGGCCGGTCTGACAGGATGAAAAACAGTCTGCATAATGTAAAGGAATTTCTTGAAAAATACAGTCTGACTCCGGAGGGAGATGTAGCGGAATATCTTGAAGGTGTGTGGGATAATTATAAAAAATATATAGGCTGTATGGAAATATACGATCAAAAATGTGCTTTTCTTAATGAATTTGAGCAACAGCAGGATATGGAAAGTCTTAAAAATTGTGATTTTGCAAAACAACCTACAATCGAAATGCTCAGTGCACAAATGAAAGAATTATCCGAAAGGGAAGGTCTGATACGAGAAAAGACTGTAGGAATAAAAAGAAAACAATGTGAATTAGAGGAAGGTTTTTCACATTTATGTGATTTGAAAAATGACCTCGAAAGATTGGAAAACAGAAAAAGCGAATTGGAGAAGGAATATAGTCTTATCGGAACCACAAAGGATTATCTGACAAAGGCAAAGGACAATGTTATAGCTGATATTATGGAACCGCTAAATAATAGCTTTAATAAGTATTATTCGATTATTACGGGGATGCCGGCAGATGCTTACAGGGTCGATGGTAATCTTAACGTTGTGGTAAATGAGAAGGGTCTGCAGCGTGAAAGCAGGTTTTTTAGTGCCGGATTAAAGGATTTAATGGGCTTCTGCCTAAGAATCTCCTTTGTTGATGCTATGTATCAAAATGAGAAGCCAACCCTTGTTTTTGATGATCCATTTGTAAATTTTGATACAGAAAAGATTCAGGGAGCAAGGAAACTTCTGTTAGAGTTACAGAAAAACTATCAGATTTTATATTTTACATCTTCGGATTATCTTGAATTATAGAAAATGTAATATAAATTTTTTGAAAAATTTACTCAAAATGTCACATATGGTGTATAATGAATACAATATGTTTATTAGGAGGTTCTATTTATGGCTATGAGATTAGTAACTCGTTCTGATTTTGATGGGCTTGCATGTGGAGCACTGCTTTTAGAGGCAGGTGTAATTGATAGTTGGACATATGCTCACCCGAAGGATCTTCAAGATGGTGTTGTTGAAATAAATGAGAATGACTGTCTTGCAAATGTACCATATGTAGAAGGCTGCGGCTTATGGTTTGATCACCATTCAAGCGAGCATGAACGTCTTGAACTTGAGGGCAAATACAAGGGTGAAAGTAGAATAACCCCTTCCTGCGCCCGTATAATATATGAATATTATGGCGGAAAGGATCGTTTCCCTAATTTTGATGATATGATGGAGGCTGTTGATAAGGTTGACTCCGGCAATCTTACAATTGATGAGATATTGAATCCTAAGGGATGGATTCTTGTTGGTTTCCTTATGGATCCCAGAACAGGTCTTGGAAGATGGAGAAAGTTCACTGTGTCTAACTATCAGCTTATGGAGAAGCTTATGGTGGCATGCCGTGATAAGTCTACTGAAGAGATTCTTGAAATGCCTGACGTTAAGGAACGTATAGAAGTTTACAATGAGCAGACAGAAAAATTCAAGGAAATGGTTAAGGCTAATACAAGAATTGAAGGTAATGTAATAATAAGTGATTTAAGAAATGTTGATCCGATTTATACAGGCAACAGATTCCTTATATATAGTCTCTACCCTGAACAGAATATATCTGCATGGATAGTAAACGGTAAGGGTGGTAAGGGCTGCTCTGCAGCGGTAGGCTATAGCATAATCAATAGAACATGTGAGGTTAATGTAGGAAGCCTTATGCTTAAATATAATGGTGGTGGTCATAAGAAGGTTGGAACCTGCCAGTTTTCTGATGAGAATATGGATAGTGATTTGCCTAAGATGCTCGCGGAATTATGTGACCTGGCAAATAAATAACGAAAATCTTGGGGGTATGTATGGGCAGAAATATATTAATGCTTACAAGTACCTGGGATCATGACTGCCTTATTGCATTAATAAATGGTATTAGAGACAGGCTGTCTAATGAGAACAGGGAACTTCATGTTTTTAATGCCTATGATGACATATATGACAAATGTTTCTATTTAAAAGACAAGGAAATATTTGAGTTACCCAATCCTGACGCATATGCAGGCGTAATTTTATCACTTACAAGTGTTGATGCATCCGGTGCTGTAAAGGATGTAGTAGCTAAGCTACGTGAGAAAAGTATTCCTATAATCTGCGTGGATCAACATATAGAAAATGTCTCCTTTGTAGGTCTTGATAATTATAAATCGGAATATGCAATTGTAGAGCATATGATTGTTGAGCATGGCTGCAGAACCTTTAATTATGTAGGTGGGCCTGCTAACAATGAGGAAAATAAGGAACGATATAGAGCGTTTTTAGATTGTCTTAATGCTCATCAGATACCATTTGATTATAAGAGAGCCAAGCATTACAGATTTTCTCATCGTGACGGAGAAACTGCATATCGTGAATTTAAACGTGATAATAATCATATTCCGGATGCTGTAATATGTGCTAATGATTTTATGGCAATAGGATATTGCAATGCGGCAAAGTCAGATGGCTTTTCAGTTCCCGATGATTTTAAAATCGCAGGCTTTGACAATGTTAAGGGCGGACAGAATTTCTTTCCTTCAATAACCAGCATAAACAGAAACTTTGAACAGCTTGGTTTTGATGCGGCAGAGGGTATTCTATACATGATAGAGAATGGTGAGAATACCATGAAGCATTATACTGTTGGCAGTATAAAGTTAAATGAAAGCTGTGGTTGTGATAAGAAACGAGATATTAAGTCAGATTATAGAGTCCTGATTAATAATTTTACTGCGGAACGTTCAATGAATTCAAGACTTGGAAGCTGTAGACAGCTTTTAGGCAGTTGCTTTAATATAGAGCAGATGAAGGATGCAATGTATCGTTGCGAACAGCTCCTTGGAATTTCCAATATTGCTGTGGTTGTTAATGAGAATCTGCTGGATACTAAAAGTGAAGAAATTATAGGCTATACAGACAGGCTTACTGCTTATATGGAGGACTCTGAAGAGAGTATTATAAGAGAGAAGGATTTGGTTCCAAACGCTGTTAGGAATACATCGAATGTTTATGTTTTCGGAGCGTTGCATTTTGGAAAACAAACCTTCGGATATTCTGTAATGGCATTTGAGGAAAGCTTTATGACTCATGCTTTTCACAGGGCATTTATGGAGAGCTATTCATTAGCACTTGCCAACATTAAGCAGCGAATGGTTATGGATATTATGAATAAACGATTGAGAGAGCTGTATGTTATGGATGGAATGACGGGGCTTTATAATCGTTATGGCTACATGGAGAATGCTCAGAAATATTTTGATAAATATGAAGGCTGTGTAAGTATTGTATGTTTTGACGTGGATAATCTCAAGGTCATTAATGATAAGTTTGGGCACGCCATGGGAGATATGGCTATTAAAGGAGTGGCAGCCGGAATAAAAGAGTTTTTTGATGACTCTTCAATTCGTATCAGGATGGGTGGAGATGAGTTCTTAGTAATCTCTGAATTCTGTGAGAATGAAGATCTTGAATTGAAAAAATCAAGAATCCTTGAATATTTGAAAGATTACAGTATTGCCAATAAGCTTCCATTTAGTCTGGGGGCAAGCATTGGATATGTTTCCAACAATGGGATGGATGCAGAGATGACTTTGGGAATTCTGATGCAATTGGGAGATCAACAGCTATATGCTGTAAAAGCTAAAAGACATGAGAGTGCAGGACAAGAAAATTGTCTTAATATAAAGTATTAAAATATAGCTCTATTCTGATATGTACCCGATAATTCGGGTACATATTTTTGTGTGTGATGAGCTAGTACTGCGTATTTCAAATAACTGGACCCAATACTTGCCTGATTTCCCAATAGAACAGATTCAAAAAGCCTCGACATAGCCCACTATGCCTGCGTTTTTTGAACTGTCCTCTTGAAAAATCATTCTTCGTATTAGTCCATTTATTTAGAAAACGCTGTACTAGGTTAACAATACCTGATTATTAATTATCTTGTAAGCGCCTTAGAAGTTCGTCATACTGCTTGTACATTTTCTGCACTTCATTTTCTAATAAATAATAATGGGATATATATGGGACAAGAAGAATTAACAGTGCGCCAATCAGTGCAAGGAGAGCAATTTCACCGGACAGTATATATATTCCCATGGTAATGAAGGTTAAAATCGCAAACAGCACCGTGACAATTAGATGAATAAGCCGTTCGTGCTGGAAGAATCCTATTTGAACCAAATGCTCATCCAATACCTTTTGCCAATCTGTTTCCTTACTGCTGTCTGTAAGCAGAAGGTCTATTCTATTGCGATATGTAAGAATCCTATTTTTCATTATAATTCTCCAATTAGTTACAGGTTATAAGCAACAAAAGCTCAATTGATGCGTCAAGATGAATACAGTTTACGGTACGATGTACATTTACAGTCAAATATGTCGAGGAGTATTTGGAACTGAAAACTTTTTCCATTTTCCGATTTTATATCGAATGAAGCCAATCAGCATTGGAATGGAAAATTCCAATAACACAGCTTCAAAATGTTTCACCGTAGCCTAACTACGCCCTTGATATTTTCCTTCGCAGAAGGATATTCCATTGTGCGTTATTAGGACGGTTGATTATGGGATGATGTACCGAAATAATGTAAAAGTATCAGATGACATAAATATAGGCTTATTTTTTCAAAAATGAAATAAGAATCGAAAAAAAATGATAAATATTTTATTAACATACGGAGTAATATATCAGGATAATTTCAATATGTCTTGAATGATTAAAAATAACTGCTGAATTAAAGATTAATTTGGTATGTTTGCATATTGTGAAGAAATGTGACTTTTGTTAAAATCACTTTTTGTCGATGAATGTGAATTATAATGCTATTATATAGAAAGAAGGACGGATCATGAATGAATTAAAACCAAAGTTGTTTGACGCATTGAAGGGCTATAGTAAGCAACAATTGATAAAGGATATTGTATCCGGTATTATTGTTGCGATTATAGCCCTTCCTTTATCCATAGCTCTTGCTATTGCTTCCGGTGTAGGACCTGAGCAGGGATTATATACTGCAATTATAGCAGGCTTCTTTATTTCGTTTTTTGGAGGCAGCCGTGTACAGATTGGTGGACCTACTGCAGCATTTGTAGTTATTATATATGGAATTGTAAAATCATACGGCACAGACGGCTTGATTGTTGCAACCATTCTGGCCGGAATTATGCTTGTTATAATGGGATTGTTTCATTTTGGTTCATTAATAAAATATATTCCGTATACAATTACTACAGGCTTTACCTGTGGTATTGCGGTTACGCTGTTTGTAGGACAGCTTAAGGATTTCTTCGGTCTTTCAATTGATTCTGTTCCGTCTGAATTTCTTCCAAAGGTTATTTCCTATGTTAAGAATTTTGGAAGTATAAATATTGTTTCAACACTTGTAGGTTTACTTGCTATTGTAATTATGGTTGTATGGCCAAAGTTTACAGATAAAATTCCAGGATCATTAATTGCAATAATAATAACTACTCTTCTTGTTACATTGCTTAAGCTTGATGAAAACTATGGTGTAAATACAATCGGAAGTGTTTTTGGTGAACTTAACTCTTCCTTCCCTACACCGACAGTTCCTTCATTATCCTTTGATTTGATTCGTGAGCTTATGCCTTCTGCTCTTACAATTGCAATTCTTGCAGGAATAGAATCTCTTCTGTCTGCAGTTGTTTCGGATGGTATGATTGGTGATACTCACAAGTCAAATGCTGAACTTATAGGACAGGGACTTGGTAATATTTTTTCGGGATTGTTTGGTGGAATTCCTGCAACAGGTGCTATAGCAAGAACTGCTGCCAATGTACGTAACGGTGGACGTACTCCTATTGCCGGAATTGTTCATTGTATTACGCTTAGCATAATTCTTGTATCGCTTATGCCGCTGGCATCACTTATTCCTATGACAACCCTTGCGGCTGTACTTCTTATTGTTGCTGCTAATATGGCTGACTGGTCATCCTTCTTCCACCTTGTTAAGAGTGCTCCAAGAAGTGATATTCTGGTTCTTATTCTGACTTTTGCACTTACTGTATTTTTTGATCTTGTCGTAGCAATTGAGTATGGTGTTGTGCTTGCTGCATTGTTGTTTATGAAGAGAATGTCGGAAACTACGGATATTAAGAGCTGGAAATATGTAGAAGAGCCTGAGGTTACTGAGGGTGAGGCAAAGATGCTTATGTCAATTCCTAAAAGTATTCGTGTATTTGAAATAAGTGGCCCACTGTTTTTTGCTGCCGCAGATCAGCTTCTGAATATTAATTCCAAGAAATACACTAAGGTAATTGTAATTCGAATGAGAAGTGTGCCGGCAATTGATGCCTCTGCCATGAAAAAATTAAGAGAAATGGTAGAACGTGCCAAGAAAAAGGATATTGAAATTATTTTTTCTCATGTTAATGAACAGCCCAGAGGCGTAATGGAAAAGGATGGATTTATTGAACTGGTAGGGGAAGATAATTTTAGAAATAATATCGTAGAAGCAATGGAATATGCTAAGGAGTTAATTAAGTAGTTGCAAAATAAGAAAAAATACTTCATACTTTCTCAATGTAAAGATACCAGGGTCAAAAGGTCATGCTGACTCGTCGTGCTTGCACGTAAGAGGCTGTATGCACCTTTATGACCCGCCAAAACATGAAAAAGTAGCCATTTTTTGCAGAAAAATGAGCGGATTTTGAATGTTTTGAGGATT
>JAZQOI010000091.1:0-34734 GCA_045627745.1 Lachnospiraceae bacterium
GTGTTTGAACACTCAAAAACTTTTCTGATTATTTCCGGTTATATCGGTCCCATTTGTGGTCAATTTGTGGTCAAATCGATTTTCGAGTCCGCAAACCCGCATAAATACTGGGTTATTTGTCGAGGCTCTTCATCGTAGGGAACAACAATACATCTCTAATTGCCGGGCTGTTTGTCAGCAGCATTGTTAGCCTGTCGATACCGTAGCCGATACCGCCTGTAGGAGGCATGCCAATTTCAAGTGCATTAAGGAAGTCCTCATCTGTGTGGTTGGCTTCCTCGTCACCTGCTGCCGCAGCGGCATCCTGAGCTGCAAAACGTGCTCTCTGGTCAATGGGATCATTGAGTTCTGAATATGCATTACACATTTCCCAGGTGTTGATAAAGAGCTCGAAACGCTCAACAAGCTCCGGTCTGTCCGGCTTACGCTTGGTAAGAGGACTGATTTCCACAGGATGATCCATAACAAATGTAGGCTGGATAAGCTTATCCTCAACATATTCCTCAAAGAACAGGTTAACAATATCACCCCACTTGTGATATGGCTCATAATGAATATCCTTCTCGTCAGCAAGCTTTTTAGCTGACTCAGTATCTGGATAATCCTTTTCAAAATCAAATCCACCATATTTCTTTATTGCATCAAGCATTGTAATACGCTCAAATGGCTTACCAAAGCCAAGCTCAATATCACCATACTTAAATGTAGTGGTTCCAAGAACCTCCTTGGCAACATATCTGAACATATTTTCAGTAAGGTCCATCATACCGTGATAATCAGTATATGCCTGATAGAGCTCCATCAAAGTAAACTCAGGATTGTGTCTTGTATCAAGACCTTCATTTCTAAATACACGACCTATTTCATACACTCTCTCAAGACCGCCGACAATGAGCCTCTTAAGATATAATTCCAGTGAAATTCTAAGATTTAAGTCCTCATCCAATGCATTAAAATGAGTCTGGAAAGGTCTGGCAGCAGCACCACCGGCATTTGCCACAAGCATAGGTGTTTCCACTTCCATAAAATTCTGTGAATCAAGGAATTTTCTGATAGTTGAAATGATTTTGGAACGCTTAATAAATGTATCCTTAACCTCTTCATTCATAATAAGGTCTGTATATCTTTGACGATATCTGATGTCTGTGTTGGTAAGTCCATGGTACTTCTCCGGAAGTATCTGAAGTGACTTTGACAGAAGAGTTACCTTAGATGCATGAATAGAAATCTCACCTGTTTTGGTTCTGAATACATTACCTACAATACCAACAATATCACCTACATCATATTTCTTAAAATCAGCATATTCCTCTTCGCCTATAGAATCCCTTGCTACGTATGTCTGAATATTTCCTAACTTATCCTGAACATTTGCAAAAGAAGCCTTACCCATAACACGTTTGCTCATAAGACGTCCTGCAATGCTTACCTCAACGGGACTGGCATCCATAATTGCACGTCTTTCATTGTAATCATTATTAATTACTTCCTTTGCAGCAGCCTCATCAAGACCTTCTACCGATGGAGCAACTCTGCCTGCAAGTAGTTTTTCTTCAAGTACAATATATTCGCTTTTTGCATCCTCAGAATGATGTGTCTGATTATATTTTGTAATAACAAAAGGATCCTTGCCCGCCTCCTGTAAAGCTGCAAGCTTTTCTCTTCTAACCTTAAGAAGCTGACCTATATCCTGTGTCTGTTCACCCTGTGCCTGATTATTCTTCTTGTTTTCGTTACCCACTTTTACACCTCTTCTTGGTATTTATAATATGACTTTAGCTCATTGTTTGCGAAACAACCCCCCGCCTTTTAGCGGGGGGTATAAATATTTCTTATTTTAGTAATTGGCATCACCGGGACGAATAATCTCAAGAACCTTATATTTAAGCTCTCCGGCAATTGTCTCTACTGAGATTGTCTGTCCCTTCTTAGCACCAATAAGTGCTTTACCTACAGGTGATTCATTTGAAATCTTACCCTTTAAGCTGTTAGCCTCTGTTGAACCAACAAGCTTATATTCCATATCCTGCTTAAGATCTATATCACGAATCTTGACTTTACATCCGATACTGATTTTACCTGTATCAACTTCCTCATCAAGAACAATTTCTACATTCTTTAAAATCTTCTCAATTTCTTCAATACGAGCCTCTATATCTCTCTGCTCATCCTTGGCTGCATCATACTCTGCATTCTCTGACAAGTCGCCCTGCTCACGAGCTTCCTTAATCTTCTGAGCTACCTCTGCTCTTCTGACTACCTTAAGGTCATGAAGTTCATCTTCCAGCTTCTTAAGACCTTCTGTTGTTAATATGTTCTTCTTTTCCATAGTATCGCATCCTTATAGTGTAGTAGTAGTTTGAAACCCTCTCCAAGGTTACAATCATTTACTGTTCAATACCTGACCAGTAACTGGTACAGATTAAAACCGTAGACCGCTATGCTTATGTTTTGAACTGCACTCTCACAAAAAACATTCTGCATAAATGGTATAGTTATTTAAAAACCGATGTACCAGACAAAAATAATCTATATAAAAACCCATACTTGCAGTAGTATAACGTATTCTGACAATCCATGTCAAGTTATGTACCGATACTTTTAGTTAGGGCACAAACCTTAATTATTTTCCTTTATATTCAGGACACACCTGACGTATTTTGCCGGCAGACATTTTGCCATACTCAATTGCATTTTTAGGACAGTAGCTTATACATGCCATACAATGAATACATACTTTATTTGTCCATACAGGCTTATTATCCTGAAACATTATTGAATTGGTGGGACACCTCTTCTGACAGATTCCACAACCGATACACTCATTTCCCACTGTAAATGATTTTGTCTTCGTCAACCTGGAATTATACCACTTCTCCGCATATTTAGTGCATACATATTCAAAACGGGTGCGCTCCTTTTTTGCCAGTACCTTGCCTTCCATAATTATTTCACATATTTCATCAACTGTAGTTAACGCATTTCTATATAGCTCTTCCTTTGTATTTTCGGCCGTGGGCTTAAATAATATAATATAGTTTTGTGGCATTACCACCTTTTTGCACCCCATGTATTTAAGTGAACCAACAGTAGAACACAATTCCTTAGCAGCATTGGGTACAGAACCGTCAGCACGTGCACATGTTGATACAAAATACGCGTTCTGATTACCGGTAAAAGTCATCTTATTTATAGCTTCTCTTACTATCTTAGGAATTATTGAGATATATACAGGAAATACAAAAACATATGGCTTTTCACTATGGAACTTTTCTGTCTTGTCCTCTTTAACATACTGATTTAGCGATACCACCTTATCACACAGCCTATCGCCTATTGCCCTTGCCACGTATTCACTGTTTCCTGTACCGCTGAAGAACAAAATCATACAATTACCCTTTCTATCAGATCAACTAACATCTCGTAGGATTCCATTTCATTCATTTGACCACGAAGCTTCGACGAATTCTTAAGACCCTGGGTATACCATGCCGCATGCTTTCTCATTTCACGAATACCTATATATTCACCCTTACACTCAATAAGCATCTTCCCATGAGTCAAAATCATTTCCTTACGTTCCTTTAGTGTGGGCCCCTCATATTTAAGTCCCTCATCTGCCATTGTAAGTGCCTTAAATATCCAAGGATTGCCTTCTGCTGCACGTCCTATCATTGCATAGTCACAGCCTGTATATTCAAGCATCCTAAATGCGGATTCTACATCCTTAATATCCCCATTACCTATAACAGGAATACTTACAGCTGACTTAACCTTAGCAATAATATCCCAGTCAGCCTGTCCCTGATAATACTGCTCCCTTGTTCTTCCGTGAATAGCCACAGCACAGGCACCGCTTTCCTGAGCAATATGAGCCATCTCCACAGCGTTAACATGTGCATCATCAAAGCCTTTTCTGATTTTAACGGTAACCGGCTTATAGGTTGCTTTAGCAACAGCTTCTATGATTTTGCCTGCCAGTAATGGATTCTTCATAAGGGCTGATCCTTCACCGTTATTTACAATCTTAGGAACAGGACAACCCATGTTTATATCCAGAATATCAAAGGGTCTGTCTTCTATCTTTTTAGCCATTTCTGCCATAATCTCAGGATCGGAACCAAATAGCTGCAAGGAAACCGGCTTCTCTCTGCCATCAATTTCCATAAGCATATCCGTATTTTTATTGTTGTAATATATGGCCTTGGCACTGACCATTTCCATACATGTAAGTCCGGCACCCTGGCTAGCACATAAAACACGAAATGGCAGGTCACATACCCCTGCCATTGGTGCTAATATCCATCTGTTTTTTAAAGTAACATTACCTATTTCTCTCATATAATATACGCAATCCATCCAAAGTCAAGCGGCTATTGTATTCATCAATCATATCTGTCTCATCGGAAATAATTCTTCCAAGACCGCCGGTTGCAACCACCTTCAAATCATTAATACCTGTTTCCTTCTTAACACGACTGATAATATATTCTGTCTGACCTATCTGACCATATACCAGACCTGCCTGCATACTGCTAATCGTGTCCGATGCAAGAATTGACTTAGGTTTAACTATTTCTATCTCCGGAAGCTTGGCTGTATCTTCCCACAAAGCCTTAGCTGAAATTCTGATACCCGGTGAAGTAATTCCAATGGAAAACTCACCATCCTTAGTAACTAAATCGTAAGTAGTAGCTGTACCAAAATCAATTACAAGAATAGGTCCGCCGTAAAGCTCATAGGCTGCAACAACATCGACAATTCTGTCTGCACCAATTTCTTTGGGATTAGCTGAACCTAACTTAATTCCGGTCTTAATACCCGGTCCGACAATTATAGGATTACAATTAAGATACTTCACAACACCATTGTTAAGGGAATGCATTACATTAGGTACAACACTTGCAATAATAACTCCCTCTACAAGGTTTTTATCAAGTCCATGCTTTGATAACATATCAAGAATCAATACCCCGTATTCATCGGATGTTCTCATTACCTTAGACATAAATCTAAAGCTTGCCTTAAGCTCCTTGCCTTCAAAAACACCAAACGAAATATTAGTATTTCCTACATCTACCACTAAAAACATATCTATGTCCTCTCATTCCTATTCACTTAATAACTCCGAAGGATCCTGCTTAAGAATAAATATCCTGTAATATATTGTCAATGACTCAAATAATTCCTGCTTCTTCCTCAATATCTCCTTAACTAACAATCCTGAACTGATTTCGTCATATAACAAATCACCCTCATCAGCATCTGTTTCAATACTCATATTACCTTCTTCGTCATATACGAAGGTAATTACGCCACCAACTTCCTCGGTAAACAACACACAGATAATATGAAGCTCATCCTTGATAGATTCAGGAATACCTTCAAATTGCTGATTAAAATAAAATTTCTTTTCGTAGGCATTTGCCCCGCATAATACTATCTTTTCGTCCATATTCACTCACATCATTCATTCTTTTTATCTACACCTTACCCTACTTTTATCCTCATGTTTCATAGAATCCAAGACTCTTACGTCATAACATAACGTAACAAATACAGGCTGCTGCCAACATAAGGATACCAAATGCACCATAGGCAAATGCAAATGTGGATTTGGATCTTATTTTTTTAATGCAGTTTAATAAGGCAAGCAAAGCTCCAAATCCAAATATCTGAACAAAATATATACCTGTAATAGAGCCCACAGAATTAATAATCACCATTATGATTATTCCCACTGCCAACGCGGCAGAGAGAAAATCAATAATAAATCCTTTTCCTCGCATTACATTTTTTATATATTGCTTCGCTTCCTTAGTCATAGTCTGTCCTCATGCCAATTCAAATACGCCTCTTAGAGATTCTCCAAAGGCTTATAAACTATCCCAAGGTTGCTGCCATAACAGCCTTAATTGTATGCATTCTGTTCTCTGCCTCATCAAAGACAACATCTGCATACTTTTCAAACACTTCATCAGTAACTTCCATATCCTTAAGATTGAAACGCTCACCCATTTCCTTACCAATCTCCGTCTTAAGATCATGGAAGGAAGGAAGACAATGTAAGAAAATTGCATCCTTTTTAGCATTATTCATAATATCCATAGTCACCTTATAGGGTGAAAGCTCACGTATACGCTCTTCCCATATTTCATCAGGTTCACCCATAGATACCCAAACATCTGTATATATAATATCAGCATCCTTGGCAGCCTCGTAGGCATCCTCCATAAATGCAATGGTTCCACCGCTTACTTTAGCATACTCTTCACATTCCTTAATAAGCTCAGCATTAGGGAAATATTTCTTAGGTGCTGCTGCAACAAAATTCATACCCATTTTAGCACAGGTAATCATTAAGGAATTACCCATGTTATATCTTGCATCACCCATATACACAAGCTTTCTTCCTTCAAAAGAACCAAGATGCTCCTTAATGGTTAACAAATCTGCAAGCATCTGTGTTGGATGATACTCATTAGTAAGACCATTCCATACGGGAACTCCCGAATACTTTGCCAGCTCTTCAACAATCTCCTGTCCATACCCACGATATTCAATACCGTCAAACATTCTTCCAAGAACCCTTGCAGTATCCGCAATACTCTCCTTCTTACCTATCTGTGAACTTTTGGGATCAAGATAGGTTGTTCCAATGCCCATATCATGAGCTGCTACCTCAAATGAACAGCGTGTTCTTGTACTTGTCTTCTCAAAAATAAGAGCAACATTCTTCCCTGTATACATTCTGTCAAAAATTCCCTGTTTCTTTTTAGCCTTAAGCTCCTCTGCCAAACTTAGAAATTCAAGAATCTCTTCCTTGCTAAAATCCTTCAGTGTAAGAAAATTACGTCCTTTAAGACTCATACTATACCACCCTTCTTATATTGAAAATCAAAATCATTCAAATACAACATCTTAGCCATCCGCCGGAGGCATAATTACTTTATTGCGGTAACAACCACATAATCATCTGTAACCTTTACAATTCTTACTATTGATCCGTATGGATATACTTCATGCTTGTTTTTGGCTATTGCCGTCCATTCAGCCGTTCCTATCTGAACAAGACCCGTTCTCTTAGCACTGTTTATTTCCGTAATAACATAAACATCTTCCCCAACAAGTCCCTTCTTCTTAGATCTGGTATTACCGTTATTAAAGGAATTAACAGCCATAGGTCTGACAACTATTAACAAAACAAAGGAAACAACCACAAAAACTCCGGCCTGCACAATAATAGACAATTCAAAAAATCCAAGTGCAAAGGCTACTAAAGCACCAATAGCAAACCAGATTGAATAAATACCCATGGTAATTACTTCAACTATTAAAGCTATAATAAAAACACCTAACCAAATCATCTATTCACTCCGGGAAAATTACGACTGTAAAAAAAAGATACATTTCAGTTTACTATAAATATCTTCATTTCGCAAGCCACATATCCGCAAGAATGAACTACATTGTTACTGTGCAGCCTCTAACCGGTAACAATAAAAAATGGCGGAACATATTAACTATGCACCACCATTTTTTATATATAATATTTTACCAGAATACATGATTACCAACAACAATTCCCTGTTTTCCCGAGCTTGCGGGACGAAATGCTGTTGCACTGCCTACGAAAGATGCACCGCCTATTGCAGCCTGTGCAGCCTGTACACAGCTTGACTTGGGACCACATGCACATATCTGTGCAACCCTACCACTTCCGGCAGGTGAGAACTGACCCTTAGCATAAATAACAGAATACACTGAACTGCCATATCTTCCTGTTCTCAAACGATTCATTACAACTGCGCCGACAGATACCTGGCCTTCATAACATTCATTTCCTGCTTCGCTCTGAATAAGAGCTGCTAATAAAGTAACATCATCATAGCCTGCTGCCGAAACATTTGCTGTAGATGTAGATGATGAAGCATCAGAGGAACCCTTTGAACTCTTTTGAGTGTCCTTTTGAGCCTTCACACTCTTTAATGCTTCTTCCTTTGCTTTAATGGATTCAATCGTTTCACCCTTCGCGATTTCATCCGAGATAGTAACGTATTCCTTCGATACATATCCTTCTGTTCCATCTGAAAATTCAACCTCTACCCATTCATCAAGTTCCTTTACAACCTCAATCTCATCGCCTTCAGCCAAAAGATCAAGAACTGTTGCGTCAGCATTAGCTTCCTTTCTGACTCTTAAACATGATGTTGTAGATGTAGCCACCTTTTCAACGACAGAATCTGCCAATTTCTTGGCGTCCCCTTCAAATAACAGATAATCGTTACTTACCCATCCGGTAAGCTTACCTGTCTTAATCTTGGTCCATTCTGATCCCTTTTCCAGAATTTCCCCTGCGCAATTCTTGTATAGCTTTCCAAGAATAGTCGCGTCCTCAGATGCAGTCTCTCGTACATTAACTGCCTGATCAACATTTGCCATTACCAACTTATCGTATGGTATTCCGGCTACTTCACCGCTCAAATCAGCCTTAGATACGTTCTTAGTACTCCCTGATGCTTCACCTACGACAATATCAATAGACGCTTCCATAGAATCGTCTTCGTAGTAATCATCATTTGAAGCACTTACAACTGTCATTTTAGCCTTTGAGCCGGCATATGCGTTTGTTTTTGTGAGCGTTGTACCCGAAGCAAAAACATATTGCATACTCCCCTGTGTTCCGACAGCAACGATTGAAAGAGCAACCACTGCTGCAAAACAAGCATGCATTTTTTTCTTCATGATAACCTCCATTTAGACCAAATAGCTCTCGAATGTTACAGAAATGTTACGATTATTTTTCGGTCGTGGAAGTCATTTTAGCAAACAAAGATAACTTTGTCAAACTTTTGTAATTTTTTTGTAATATTTTAACTTTTATATAACCCCTGAAAAGCGCATATTTACTGAATTTGTGGAAAATTATAAAAAATATTTAATATTTACAAAAATGTCACATTCAAACCCCATAAAAACCTTATTTCCACATGCTGATTACAGGCTTCTTGATTTATCAGCACAGGCCCTTTCAGCTTCAATAATTGATGACCTGAAATTCATGTTTTCAAGAACAGCGACTGCGTCTATTGTAGTACCACCGGGTGAACAAACCATATCCTTTAAATCTCCCGGATGTCTTCCTGTTTCAAGAACCATCTTTGCACTTCCCAGTACAGCCTGAGCAGCCATATTATAGGCAGTCTTTCTTGGAAGACCTTCAGCAACGGCACCATCTGCCATTGCTTCAATAAGCATAAATACATAAGCCGGTGAGCTTCCACTTACTGCAACAACTGCATCCATCTGATTTTCACTAACCTCGTATGCCTTTCCGAAGCTGTTAAGGATTGTAAGAACCTTTTCAAATTCTGCATCTGTAACATTGGCATTTCTGCATACTCCCGTACATCCTTCCCCTACAAGAGCAGGTGTGTTAGGCATGCACCTTACAAGCTTAATAACATCTCCTCTCTCGTAGTGGCTTGTAAGCCAGTCAATTGTTTTACCCGGAGCAATTGATACTATAACAGTTTCGTCCCTTATAAAATCCTTGATTTCATCGATAACTGTTTCGTATACCTGCGGTTTTACAGAAGTAACGAGAATATCAACACTTCTTGCCACCTCAATATTTGATGCTATTCCTTTAATTCCGTACTCCTTTTCCACCTCATCTGTTCTTACTCCGCTAAAATCAGACCCCAGAATATCCGATGGCTCAACCAGCCTTTTCTTAATAATTCCGCCTATCATAGCTGTTCCCATATTTCCAAGTCCAATAAATCCGATTTTCATTTGATTTTCCTCCTAAAATGTCTTTCCTTTGATTTTGAATTTGTATGTATAAGTTCCACCGTAATTTCCAACACCTTGAATTGTTACGCTGGCCTTACCCGCCTTTGAATTATTAGAATACCCGATAATTTCATAATCGGTATCATCAAGAGTTTTTCCCTTAACCACAACCTTCAAATCCTGCTTACGTAACTCAACCTGATCATTTTCAGGAGAATACTCCGGAGTATTTTTAAGTGTGACTTTTGCCTTGCTCAAATCAATAGCTACTACTCTAAAGCTTGTCTTCACAGTTCCTTCATAGGCACCCTTAAACTTTATTGCTACAATAATCCTTGTACCTGCCGGAATAATATCCTGGCTGTTTACAATGGAATATGCAGCTCGTGTAACTGTGCTTTGTGTCTTACCCTCCTTACAGGTAACTGTAGTTGTATAAGCATACCTGTATTCATAGGTTTTATCATAATCCTTTCCGGCTGTAAGCTTGCTTCCGTCTGAATCAAGCACAGTAATCTTACACTTATAATTACCTTTGGAATTTTTATATACTACATCAGAAGCATTAACAGTAACATTTTTTTCATTAACATCCTTTTTGGTAATTGCAAAAGTCAAGCTCTTATTTGTTCCCTTATAATTTCCCTTTCCCTTAACAATTACCGTAGGCAGCTTCTTGCCACTGCTACAATCATTAACTGCCTTGTTATTGGAATAGCTAAGTACATAATCAACGTTTTCTACAAGAATATTTGAATTTCGTAAATCCTTAATAACCACCTCATCACCACAGGGCTTAACACCGCCCTTTACATAAGGCTGCTGTTTATTTGACAGGTTAAAGGATATCTGATTGGATATACCTTCTATATCAGCAGGATTAATCTTAAAGGTCTTCTTAACCGTTCCGGTATAACCTGCCATACCCTCAAACAACATTGTTGCCGTTCCTGCTTTAGTGTTATTAAAAAAGCTTACACGATAATCAATTCCATTATTAAGAATCTTAGACCCCTCGGTCTTTGTTCCCTTTGTTTTCAGCGTAATATTTTTAAATTCTTCACAGGTTTCATTATATTCCCTGCCGTTATACACAACACTCTTTGGAATTCCACTAAAAATCACCTTCTTCAGTGCAGTGCCTGTTATATCAAAATCAATAACCTTTCTTCCATACACAACAATACTGTCATACATGTTTCCTGTACCGGTAATAATAATGCTTCCTTTTCCCGGCAGACAGTTGTTTTCGTAGGAAATAGTATAATGCTCACCCTCCTTAAGTACTGTCTTCCCTGATTTTACCAAAAACTCCTTTTTAAGAGTGAGCTTGTCATTTCCACTGCCCTTAAGTGTAAGGTATTCACCGGTATACTTTTGCTTGGGTATTTTTGTTACTGACAGCTTTCCTGCCATAACCCCTTCAGGCTTTATAGACACATTTACGGAAATACTTCCTGTATAATTTCCTCCACTCTTTCCGTTAACCTTTAACGTGTATTCTCCTGCTTCAACAAAATCACCAATATACTCAAGAGTGAAGTCCTTTCCTGATTTTAACTTAACTGACTTTCCATCTAAATGTGCAACTACATTTGGTATAGGAAGCTGTTTCTTCCTATTATATATAGTAGTAATATTTTCAACCTCGATTCTGTCGTCGGTAAGCTCCATCGGTGTAATATTGAATTTATAGGCTGTTGTCTTACTGTAATTACCCTTGCCTGCTATACTTACTGTGGGAGCCTTCTTAGCAGTGCTTAAGGCTGCCTTAACATTATTTGAATATTTAACTGTATAGTCCTTTCCCGGCTGCAATAGTGTCTTATGGTAATACACCTTCATCTCAGGAAAAGTCACAGCCTCTCCATTGTATTCACAATCCCTGATACCATAAGCCCATACCCCTGCCGGCACTTCACTTGGCTTACTGTAAGGAAAGTCACTGCTTAAACGAACCTCTTCATTTATATCGCCCCAGTCCTTTGCATCAGACAGCACAGTATAAGTCATACTGCTTACATCAGAATCCTTGTAATCTGACTTTACAGCATAAGCATTTATTGTTATATCCTTAGCATCTATATCATTATTTTCAAGTACAATTGAATCCGTATATCTAAAGGTACCCGGATTATCCTTAACGGGAGTACTTCCATCTAAGGTGTAATAGATTAAAGCTCCTTCTGTACCACAGGAAATTCTAACCTTACCGTTATTCTTTATTACATTTGTCTGACTTAAAAATGTTGGATTAGATACCTTAAGCTCCTGCCACATTCCATATAGATTAAAGTATTCCGTATCCTTTTCCCATTTATTAGAACCGGTTTTTGTATAGCTAATAGCCTCACTTGATAGATTATCATCTACTGAGTCACCCGGATAATAGATATCTCCACTATAATCAGGCTTAGTATTCCAGCCGACAAACTCATAGCCATCCTGTACTTTTGGAGTTATAAACACATCTCCATTGCCAAAGATATAATTTGCACTTAAAATCTCATTTTTATTAATGTCTAAGTATTTAACTGACTTTTCCCTAACATTAAAGATTTCAGGATAAATAGGCTCTCTGTTACTTATAAATATCTCTTTTTCTGTTGTTTCACCACTTATATTGTAATAATCTTCATAAACACTAAAGTCCAAATAATCCTTATAATATTCAAAACCATCTGCATTATTATATTCGGTGGTTTTTCCCTTTAATGCCGTATACTCATAGGAATATCGTGACTTTCCTGTTTCATCTATTTTGGCTATGATTTCGCCGGTCTGATCCCATACAGCATAATACTTGGCTCCTAACACAGCATCCCATTCATAGGTTGCAACACCATTATATGAATACTTTGATGTTAGAGTATTCATATCTACATCAGAGACATCTACCTCAATAAGCTTTTTCTTCGATAAGCCATCTGCTGATACCGTAAGATATGCCTCTCCTGCATGCTGTGGTGTAACCGATGCTGACATACCATCCTTTGAAGCTTCCACAGTAAATACCTGTGGGTTTGAACTGGACCACTCAGGGGAATTTAATAATATATACTGTTCAGGATCCTGCTTAACATAATATTCTGCGGAATTCGTGCCGTAAATAATCTTTGATTTTCCAAAAATATTAAGATCATTAAGTACAAACCTGACAGTAACACTACACTCAGCATAAACCTCTGAATCAAGCTCAGATTCTGCCCTAATGACTGCCGTTCCCTCAGCTACTCCTACAACATTTCCATACTGATCAACAGAAGCAACCTGACTGTTACTGCTACTCCATTTTAAATGCTTGTTTGCATTTTTAGGTGTTACCGAAGTATTTATCTTAACTGAACGGTTAACATTAACCGACACCGTACCCGCCTCTATATTTTTAAAGGTAACAGTTGTAGGCGTCAGTGTTTCATCCCCCGCATCATCTGTATAGGCATGTATACGCAAATTCTCTTTTAAATCTTCAACGGATATATCCTCCCAGCTATCATTATATATATAGCTTTGACCTGCTTTAGAATAGGTATGAGAAGACCTTAATCCCCAATCTTCGTCCGCCTGTTCACAAAATACCATAGTATCTTCATTGAAGCTAAAAACAATTGAAAATTTTTCACCTTCTTTAAGTTCTACAGGTATTGAAAGAGGTATTGTATAAAAGCCTTCATATGAAGTTGTACCACTTGTTGTGGATTGAAGAGTTCCGTTTGTAGGATCGGCGCCGGATACACCTGTATATACTGAAACCGTGTATTCAGAATCTGTAGAATACATCATTATACCGACTGCACGTAAGACTTCATCACCCTTAGCTTCATATACATTGGACATTTTACGGGCATTTTCGACTATGAATTCGATTGAACCTGTATAGAAATAGTTATGATCGTAATTATCTGCTTCTTCAGCAAGATATACAATAACATGGTCTATGGAAGGCTCGAAATAGGATATCCACATATATCCATCGTTACCCCAACCGGTACCCCAACTGTTTTTTATTAACCAAGCTCCGGATTTAGAAGGTTTTAAGGTACTATTAAAATTATCAACTGAATAGTTATCATCCCATCCAACAATAGTTACTCCATGATTTATCGAAGTACTATGATCACTAAAATATGCACCTGTTGAAGAATTATAATAACCATCGTTATGAAAATATTCAACCTCACAGGCTCCATAGGTCATAATAGCCTTTTTTATTTCATCCCTCTGAGAGCAATTTATAAAATATGCATTCTGCAAATGTGCAACAGAGGAATATGCATCACCTGTTGTTAATTCAATTCCTTCCATTCCCTTAATATTGGAATATGGATAATCACTTTCCTTGGCTCCACCCTGCCATCTGGACATGGTCATAACCGACATTTCAGCATTACCACCTGCATCGTAACAGCCGGTTGATTGTCCATTTTTTTCGTCGTAGCAGGAATAATCACCATCAGTAATATCAATAGGACTTGCAATTGCGCTTTCTCTACTCATACCGGTATTATTTGCAAACCAGGCAAGATGACGCTCTGATAGGTTTATTGTTGAATCTGCATATTTATTGGTAAGCATATTTGACTCCATAGATGCAAGTGAAGCAAAAGCCCAACAGGTTCCATAGGGGTTCTGATTTCTTACAGGGGTTACTCGACCCTCCTTACGCAAATCGTAGGTTTCAGGGATCTCTTCACTAATGTTTATTTCAGACCCCTTTGATACATTGACGCTAAGACCGGAATCCACATAACCCAGTGCATTTCCCGTAGAGGTTTTATCCTGTGAAGCTTCCTCTAACAGGTCCGTATTCATGTAAATATCTTCAGTATCCCGGGTATCGGCATTTTCCTGTGTTTGTAAAATATCATCCTCTGACAGTGTTATTTGTTGACTATCATCAGTGATACTGTCATCACTAATAAGAATATCCTCCTCATTTACTTCTGATATTAACTCCACTGTATCAGCCTTGGCTTCAACTAACAAAGAAGGTGCCAGCATGGCTGCCACCATCGTAACGCACATAATTCTGTTAACAAATCGTTTCTTCATCGCTAACCTCCATGTATCTGTTTATTACACTACCTTACACATTCATACATAAGAATTGCCGCAGCAACGGAAGCATTAAGAGATTCCACTTGACCTTCCATTGGGATTTTGATATAGGTATCAGCCATATTGGCAATCTCATCGCTTAACCCGTTTCCTTCATTGCCTATCATTATGCCGACCCTGCCGGTAAAATCCTCACTATAATAATAGTTCTCTCCGCGAAGATGAGCCGCAAAAAGCTTCACTCCATTTGACTTAAGAAGCCTGATAGCAGCAGGAAGATCCTTCACATAACAAATAGGAACTCTATAAACAGACCCCATTGTAGATCTTATTACCTTAGGATTATACACATCTACCGTATTATTACCTGCCAGCACAAAATCAAATCCCGCACCCTCTGCAGTTCTTAGCATTGTTCCAAGATTCCCCGGATCCTGCACATTATCAAGAATAAGCACTCTTAAGCTATCCTTATCCTTAATCAACTCTTCACAGGAGTAGTTATTTTGCTTTACTACACTTAATATTCCCTGAGGAGTTACAGTATCCGACATTTTCTTAAAGCAATCCGTCGATACTATTTCGAAGCCTGTCTCATCCAGCTTATTAATAACAGCCTGTGACTTTTCACCATTCCCTGATTTAATATCCTCATTCAGCCTATTATAATAATCCTCTGATACAAAAACCTCCAATACATCACAACAAGGCGCCTCCATAAACATCTTAACCCCTTCCACTATGAAGGAATTTTGCTCACGACGCGCCTTGCTTGACGTAATTAAACGTATAATATTCTTAATTCTGTTATTAGAAGTACTGGTTATCATATTGATAGTGATTTAGTTACCTCGTATTCATATTCAGGAATATCCTTC
This sequence comes from Lachnospiraceae bacterium, assembly GCA_045627745.1. Lineage (GTDB taxonomy): Bacteria > Bacillota > Clostridia > Lachnospirales > Lachnospiraceae > UBA2868. The sequence continues at coordinate 15,735 of JAZQOI010000091.1, forward strand.
TGCATTGCCAGTGCCTCATCAATGTCAAAATCACAATACTCTCCATGTCTGTAACCAACAACTCGATTACTCTGACCCTGACAGAGAAGATCGGCAGCATATGCTCCCATCATTGATCCATAATATCTGTCCTTACAGGTAGGAGAACCACCACGCTGCATATATCCTAAAATTGTTGCACGTGTTTCAACACCGGTAGCTGCTTCTATTCTTCTTGCCATAGAGGTGGAATGACCAATACCCTCTGCATTAATAATCAGATGGTGTGTCTTTCCTCTCTTACGATTGGCAATAATATTATTAATAATATCCTGTTCCTTAAATTCATATTTCTCCGGGATAAGAATATCCTCTGCACCGGATGCAACACCACACCAGAGTGCAATATATCCTGCGTTCCTTCCCATAACCTCTACAATAGAGCATCTCTCATGAGAGGATGACGTATCTCTTACCTTATCAATGGCTGCCATTGCAGTATTCACTGCTGTGTCAAAACCAATTGTATAATCCGAACATGCAATATCAAGGTCGATTGTTCCCGGAATACCTATAGTATTAATTCCAAGAGAGGCAAGAGCCTGTGCTCCTCTGTAGGAACCGTCTCCACCAATAACAACAAGCCCGTCAATTCCATACTTCTTACATATTTCTGCACCCTTCTTCTGACCTTCAAGTGTTTTAAACTCATCACATCTTGCAGTCCTTAGAATAGTACCACCCTTCTGAATAATATCTGAAACATCTCTTGGAGACATTTCATTTATTTCTTCATTCAGAAGACCCTGATAACCCTTCTGAATACCCATTACCTTCTTGCCATTTGCAATAGATCTTCTTACAACAGCTCTGATGGCTGCATTCATTCCCGGTGCATCTCCACCGCTTGTTAACACACCTATAGTCTTAATTTCTTTCCTCATAGTCAACCTCTATTCGTATATTTTTACACAAAATTCAGTTACTTTTCAGTTCCGACGTTAATTCACATAATACATTTGTCAAACTATTTTTATTTTAAACGTTTTTTGTTGAAACAACAAGAAAAAAATCAATAATCAACCTTAATCATAGTAAGTCCTAAAGCCGGTGCAGTTACTCCTGCAAGTGTTCTGTCCTTAGCCTCAAGTAAGTCCTTCATGCTTTCAGGTGTTCTCTCACCCATTCCCACCTCAAGAAGTGTACCGGTAAGAATACGAACCATATACTGTAAAAAACCGGTTCCATGGTATGTAAAGGAAATATATGGACCATTTTTCTTAATATCAATTCTGTCAACCTTACGTACTGTTGATTTTTTCATCTTAGGGTTATGACAGAAGCTTTTAAAATCATGCTCACCTACAAGATACTCTGCTGCTGACCTCATGGATGAAATATCCGGCTCTTTTTCTAAAACATAAACATATTTTCTGTCAAAAACCGGCTTAAGAGGTCCCACATAACAGGTGTAGCAATAGGTTTTTCCCACAGCATTGTACCTGCTGTGAAATCTGTCGGAAGCTATACGAACCTCCCTTACACATATATCATCAGGAAGATAACGATTACAGTAATCCCTAATCATAGCTTCATCCATATCTACATCAAGAAAAGTATTTGCTATCATTGCCTTAGCATGAACACCTGCATCCGTTCTTCCTGCACCGATAAGCTCCACCTTATCCTCACACATTCTCTCAAGAACCTTTTCAAGCTTCCCCTGAATAGTCATATCCGTTGTAGGTTGATGCTCCCACCCTAAATACCTTGTTCCATCGTAGCTTATTGTAAATTTATAATTTCTTTTCATATGCAACTCCACTATTTTCGATTGTATTTCCGGTACATCTGTTTCTAAACAACTATATCATTTACGCAGATATCAGCTTCATAATCCTATAATACCTTACGTTAACAGAACCTGCCGACTTACACAATCAGCAGGTTCTGTTAATAACCACTTGCTTTAAATTCTATTTTGTTTCTTTAACCCGTGGAATTCTGCCATAAATCTCAGCATATTTTCTAATACTTCCTGCAAGATCCTGTGACAGGAAATTGGGACGTAGTCTCCACTGCCAGTTATTATCCATTGTCCCGGGGTTATTTATACGAGTCTCTTTACCGAATACAAGATAATCCTGCAAGGGAATAATACACAAATCAGCAACAGATCTGTATGCCTCACGAATAAAATCCCATACAAAAGCACCGTAATCGCTGTTCATTGAGTTAATATATCTTCTTACAAAGTCACGATCACCATCACCAATCTCCTCTATCCATGCTCTGGAGGGTGTATTATCATGAGTTCCGGTATACACAACACATTTATTATTGTGACGGTGAGTAATATAACAGCTATCCCAACTGGTAAACGCATACTGCAATACCTTCATACCCGGAATGCCACTGTCAAGAAGAAGCTTTTCATTTTCCTTGGTAACTGTTCCAAGATCTTCAGCTATCATACGGAATGCGCCATCCTCCTTCTCTCCCGTCAAATCCCCAAATTTTGCCTTAACAGCATTGAAAAAGTCCATTCCGGGGCCCTTATGCATTGTTCCGTTAGATGCATCCTTATCCGTAAATGGAACTGCATAATATTCTGCAAAGCCATGAAAATGATCAATTCTTACTACATCATACAGCTCATAGCTTCTCTCGAGACGCTTAAGCCACCAGTCATATCCATCAGCCTTATTCTTCTTCCAGTCATAAATAGGATTACCCCACAATTGTCCGGTTGAAGAAAATGCATCCGGAGGACAGCCGGCAACCACTGTAGGATTACAATCCTTGTCCATAAGAAATACCTGCGGGTTAGACCAGGCATCTGCACCATCAAGAGATATATAAAAGGGAATATCTCCTATGATTTTTATATTCTTCTTTTTAGCATATTCATGAAGCTCTTCCCACTGAATCATAAATTCATACTGCTGAAACTTATAGAAATCAACAGTTTCCTTCAAATCCTTAGCCGCCTTCTTAAGAGTAGCCTGACTACGAAGCTTCTCTCCCTTCTCCCAGTTAAGCCAGGAAGCCCCATCATTATTCTTCTTAAGGGCCATAAACAGGCAATAATCCTCTAACCAATATGACTCCTTCTTAACAAAAGCCTTATATTCTGCACTCTTATCACCGCCCTGCTCTAAAAAGTGTTTAAAGGCAATCTCCAGCAGTGCAAATCTATTATTATACAATGCCCCGTAATCTACTCTCTCCTGGTTAGAACCAAAATCAAAGCTATATGCCTCCTCATTTGTCAGCAATCCATTATCAATTAACCTTCTTGGCGAAATAAAATACGGATTACCTGCAAATGCCGATAATGGCTGATAAGGTGAATCACCATACCCTGTAGGACCTACAGGAAGTATCTGCCAATAGCCCTGACCTGAGTTGGCTAAAAAATCAACAAAATCAAATGCCTCCCTTGACAAGCTACCGATTCCAAACTCCGATGGAATTGATGAAATCGGAAATAAAATACCACTTTCTCTCATTATTACTTACACCCCTATCATTTTAATTTTAAAATTTTATTATTTGGGGTTCTTCTGTAAAGGAAGAAAAGGTTGCAGTTGCCTTTTCGAAATAAAGAACCTCTGTATTTGCATCATCCTCTGAATACATTCCTCTTAATTCAGGATAATTATCAAGCATATGTTTTTTAGGCTCACGTCTGTCATCTCTTACAAGATTTCCTGATACTCTAAGCCATTTGCCATCCTTAAAGCAACAAAGCTCAGCCTTTTTGTTTTCCTGAAGCTGCTTTGATACAGGCTTACATTTTCCTGTCTGAATGTAGAGCTTATCCTCAAAAATATCGATTGTTCCAAAGGGACGTACTCTTGGCTGATCCCCTTCTACAGTTGCCAGATAATATACCCCACATTCTTTGATAAATTCATATACTTCCTGCATTTGTTCTCCTCCATCATGATTTTATTGAATGTATTGCGTGTCTTGTGTTACACAACATTAATCTACCTTCCACACATCTCTATTGTACTCTGCAATTGTTCTGTCAGATGAGAAAAATCCTGCTTTTGCAATGTTAACAAGCATCTTTTCTCTGAAGGACTCTTCATTTTCATAATCCATAAATGCTTTGTCCTTAACTTCAATATACTCCTCAAGATCAAGCAAGGTCATGAACCAGTCCTTATTAAGCAATTCCTTGTATAATCTCTCAAGATTAGTCTTATCACCAACCTTTAATGCTTCTTCACCAACAATAAAATCAACGGCCTCTTTAATAATTCCGCTATTATCATAGTAATCCTTTGACACATAATCAGCCTTGGCATAATGTTCAATTACTGTATCTGAATCCTTACCAAATACATATATATTATCAGCTCCTACCAAGTCATGAATTTCTACATTGGCTCCGTCCATTGTTCCTATTGTTACGGCACCGTTAAGCATAAACTTCATATTACCTGTTCCGGAAGCTTCCTTAGATGCCAGTGAAATCTGTTCTGAAAAATCACAGGCAGGAATAAGTCTTTCAGCATAACTTACATTATAATTCTCAACCATAATAACCTTCATATATGGAGAAACGGCCGGGTCATTGTTTACTATCTCCTGCATAACAAGAATCAAATGAATAATATCCTGAGCAATAACATAAGCAGGAGCCGCCTTGGCGCCAAAGATAAAGGTCATTGGACGATTGGGCTTTTTACCCTTTTTAATCTCTAAATACTTATGAATAATATACAGTGCATTCATCTGCTGACGCTTGTATTCATGCATTCTCTTAATCTGAATATCGTAAATAGAATCAGGATCAATTTTAATTCCTTCATTTTTCTCAATATACTCAGCAAGAGCAACCTTCTTCTGCTTCTTTATTGCAGCAATCTTTCCGGTAACTGAGCTATCCTTAACATATTCCATAAGCTTGTTAAGCTCGGACGCATCCTTTTTGAAGCCCTCTCCTATAATTGTTGAGATGTAATCGCTAAGCTCTCTGTTACAGCTCATAAGCCATCTTCTGAAGGTAATACCATTTGTTTTATTATTGAATTTTTCAGGATATATATCATAAAAATGCTTAAGCTCTGAATTCTTAAGAATTTCTGTATGAAGGGCAGCTACGCCATTAATGGAATATCCATAATGAATATCTATGTGAGCCATATGAACCCTGTTACTATCATCAATAATCCATACCTTCTTATCGCTGTATTTTCTTACTACAAGCCTGTCAAGCTCCTTGATAATAGGAATAAGCTGTGGCACAACAGTCTCTAAATAATCAAGGGGCCATTTCTCAAGAGCCTCCGCTAAGATAGTATGATTGGTATAAGCACAGGTCTTACTTACAACCTCTATTGCCTCCTTAATAGAAAAGCCCTCATTTACTGTAAGAAGACGAATAAGCTCAGGAATAACCATTGTAGGATGAGTATCATTAATCTGAATTGCTACCTTTTCATTTAGCTTATGAAGATCGTAGCCCTTCGCCTTAACATCCTCAAGAATCATCTGTGCACCATTTGATACCATAAAATACTGCTGATAAATTCTTAATAAATTACCTGCCTTATCTGAATCATCCGGATACAAAAACAGAGTAAGATTCTTCTCTATATCTGTCTTATCAAAATCAATACCATCCTTAACTATTGACTCATCTACTGTTTCAATATCAAAAAGATGAAGCTTGTTTACATCATTATCATATCCAACAACATCAATGTCATACAGCCTTGACTTAACTACTCTGTCGCCAAACATTACCTCATAGGATTTACCGGTATCATTAAGCCATGACTTTTCCTCAATCCAGTCATTCTTAACAGCAGCCTGCTTACGATTAACAAACTCCTGCTTAAAAAGACCAAAGTGATAATTAAGACCTATGCCGTCACCGGGAATCCCAAGTGTAGCCATGGAATCAAGAAAACATGCCGCAAGACGCCCAAGTCCACCATTACCAAGAGATGGTTCAGGTTCAATTTCCTCAATCAGCGAAAGTGATTTGCCCATCTTCTTCAAAACCTCGTCAATCTCATCGTACAGCTTAAGATTAATAAGATTATTTGACAAAAGCTTACCAATAAGAAACTCGGCCGAAATATAATAGACCTTTTTATTGCCTTTAATTTCCTTTTTATCCTTCATAGCCTTTTTTGTATACTCAAGAAGAATATAATAAATCTCCCTGTCGGAACACTCCTTAAAAGGCTTCTTAAAAATATCCTCTGCCAATGCATTCAACTTTACTTCCATGTACAACCTCCTGAAATATTTAATACAATCTATATCGGTATGTTTCACTAAAATCAACAGTGGTTATTTACATAATTGTATATATTTTCTGTAAAATTAATACTATAAATAATGATACTTAGGGATATGCCTTTACGCAACCCCGAATCAATATTTACAGGTCTTTTTATGTAAAAATCTCAAAATCTAATTTTCTTACATTAGCTTTGAATTGACATAATTGTAAAAAAATTATAATATGTATTATATATGTGAGTGGGTTGTACGAATAATGGACGTATAGCTAATAACTTATATGTCTCACGATAGAAAGGAAGGTATTATTATGAAGGTTACATCTTATTATCCACAAATCTACGCAGCAGACGTTGATGCTACAGTTAAACAGTACTGTGATGATTTAGGTTTTACCGTAAAGCATACTCAGGATGGCGATGCAAAGCTTGTTGTTCTCCAGAACGAACACGGTGACAGAGTAGATATTATGACACTTCCCGATGGCCAGAAGGAAGGCTTTGCAGGAATGAGAATGAATGTTGATAAGCTTGAAGATGGTATTGACTACTTCATCGTAAGAGGTTGGAGAAAGATTACAAGCATCGAGACCAAGTTCTCAGGCAGATATTGTACAATGGAGACAAAGGAAGGCGTAAAGGTTAACCTTGTTCACCACGTACACTAATATTTGAGCTGTTGCTTATATGTATTTGATAAAAAGGAGTCACTTATGTGACTCCTTTTCATTATTTTATTTTATAGACCCACATACCGCCTTCACCTGCTCTTCGCCAAGAAGGTCGTATAGAGCTTTTAACAGGGTATCAGAAGAGGCTTCTACCGAATGGTTTCTTGGAAGCTGCATGATTTTCTTACTATCCTCAAGATAGATTACTACCTGGTCTTTTCCGTCAGAAGTATGAAGAATACCGAACAATTCATCCTTACCGGTCTCATAAGAGGCTTCATCCTTATATTTTATCCATAACCTTTTAGGAACACTGTCAAAGGGTATTATTTTATCGCACATCACCTTAGCATCTTTTTCTTCCTCTGCACTTACCCTACCCTTTATAAATATCTTTGAGTTTTCAATTAAATACTGCGAATTTCTCTCATAATCATTAGGCCATACAACAACTTCAACCGTACCCAACAAATCCTCTACTATCAAAATGGCCATTGCCTTGCCCTTTTTGGTATATCGTATGTCCTTTGAGTCTATTATGCCTCCTATAATTACATCCTTACCGTCAACAACCTTAGTTGCCATAAGTTCATCATCATAGGTAAAGTCAATAGAATGATTTGTAATATTTTTTCTCCACAAATCCTCATATTCATCAAGAGGATGGCCACTTATGTATAACCCAAGAATATCCTTTTCAAAACCAAGCAGAGTTTCCTTATCAAATTCCTCTACATTTGGAAGGGTTAGCTCATATTCCTTCTTTTCCTCTGATGAAAACAAGTCAAAAATAGACATTTGGCCTTCCATATTGTGCTTCCTGTCCTGTGCTACAGAATCCATAATCTGATTATAAACCATCATTAACTGATGTCTGTTTGCACCCAGTCTGTCAAAGGCACCACATTGAATAAGACTTTCGACGCTTTTCTTGTTTATGACTTTGCCTGACAAACGGGTAATAAAATCCTTAAGACTTGCAAATGGTCCCCCTGCATTACGTTCACTAATAATTGATGTGACCACTGCCACACCCAGACCCTTCACCGAGGCAAGGGCGTATCGTATTGCTCCGTTTTCCGCTGAAAATTCCGCTATACTTTCGTTAATATCAGGCGGAAGAATCTTAATATTCATAGCCTTACAGACATAGGAATAGTATGATACCTTATCAAATTTATCCATAACCGAGGTCATAAGAGCCGCCATAAATTCCACAGGATAATAGTGCTTAAGCCATGCTGTCTGGTATGCCACCACAGCATAAGCAGCAGCATGGGATTTGTTGAAGGCATACTTAGCAAAATCAACCATAGAATCATATATGGAATTGGCGACTGTTTCTGAAATACCATTGCCTACGCAACCTATGATTTTCTCCTCAGCATTACCACTAACGAAATTCTTACGCTCAGCATCAATAACGTACTGCTTCTTCTTACTCATGGCACGTCTTATATTATCTGCCTGACCCATAGTATAGCCTGCAAGAGCACGAACAATCTGCATTACCTGCTCCTGATAAACGATACATCCATAGGTAGGAGCAAGTATAGGCTCTAATTCCTTACATTCGTAGGTAATATCCTCCTTGGAATTCTTACCCTTAATATACTGAGGTATAAAATCCATAGGTCCCGGTCTGTAAAGAGAAATACCCGCAATAATATCCTCCATGCTTTTAGGCTTAAGCTCCTTCATGAAGCTCTTCATTCCGCCACTTTCAAGCTGGAATACCCCATCGGTCTTGCCCGTACCTATGTATGCAAAAACCTCAGGGTCGTTATAATCAATCTCATCCATATTGATTGTCTTGTTAGCCGAAACAGAAGCATATTTTGCTGCATTCTGAATTACTGTAAGAGTTCTTAAGCCAAGGAAATCCATCTTAAGCAAGCCCAGCTCTTCAAGAGTAGTCATTACATACTGAGTTGTAATAGTACCGTCGGAGGCTCTGGATAATGGAACATATTCATCTGCTGCCTCAGGGCATATTACTACTCCTGCCGCGTGCATAGAGGTATGTCTCGGCAATCCCTCCAGCTTCATACACAAATCAATAAGTGACTTTGCCTGTTCGTCGGAATCATATATCTGACGTAGCTCAGTACCGCTTTCAAGAGCCTTGGCAAGAGTAATATTCAATTCATTGGGAACAGCCTTGGCTATATTGGAGCAATATGAATAGGGTAAATCCAGCACACGACCTACATCTCTAATAACCCCCTTAGCTGCAAGGGTTCCAAAGGTCACAATCTGTACAACCTTTTCCTTACCATATTTCCTGATTACATAATCAATAACATCCTGTCTGTGTTCATAGCAAAAATCAATATCTATATCAGGCATTGTTACTCGCCCGGGATTAAGGAATCTCTCAAACAGCAGATTATAACGAATGGGCTCAATATTTGTTATTTCAAGGCAATAAGAAACAATACTGCCTGCTGCCGAACCACGACCGGGACCTACGGCAATACCATGAGTTTTAGCATAATTAATAAAATCCCACACGATAAGGAAATAATCCACAAAGCCCATTTTATGAATAGTTTCAAGCTCATACTCTAATCGATTAACCAACTCCTCCTCATGGTTAGGATAACGTTTATCAAGTCCGTCAAAACACAGCTTCCTTAAGTATTCCCAAGAAGTGTATCCATCAGGAACCTCAAAATGAGGTAATTTATATTTACCAAATTCAAATTCAACATTACATCTGTCTGCAATTTTCTGTGTATTTTCAATAGCCTCCAGAGCATAAGGAAATAGCCTTCTCATTTCCTCCTCTGATTTGACATAGAATTGTCCGCCTTCATATCTTAATCTGTCCTCATCATTAACCTTTTTTCCGGTCTGAATACACAGCAGAATATCATGACTTTCCACATCCTCAGCATAGGTGTAATGAACGTCATTTGTTACAACAAGGGGAATATCAAGCTCCTTACTCATTCGCAACAGATCGGTATTAACCTCCTGCTGCTCAGCCAAACCATGATCCTGAAGTTCCAGGAAAAAATTACCCTTGCCAAAAATATCAAGATAACTACAGGCAGCCTTTTTAGCCTCCTCATATAAGCCCTTGGCAAGGAAACGCTGAACCTCTCCCGCAAGACATGCAGAACAACAGATTATTCCCTCATGGTATTCCCTTAGCACCTCTTTATCCACACGTGGCTTATAATAGAAGCCCTCTGTAAATCCGCGACTTACTATTTTAATTAGATTAGAATATCCCGTATTGTTCTCAGCCAACAATATTAAATGATGATAACGCTCCTCACCGGCATTCTGCTCCTTATCGAATCTTGAGCCCGGGGCAACGTATACCTCACAGCCAATAATAGGCTTTATTCCCTCTGCCTTCGCTGCTCTGTAAAAATCAATAGCACCATACATTACACCATGATCGGTTATAGCTGCCGCATTCATACCAAGGGCTTTAACACATTTAACATATTCCTTTATTTTGTTGGAACCATCAAGGAGTGAATACTCCGTATGGGTATGAAGATGAACGAATGACATAATAACTCCATTTCTACTACAAAGATTTAATTAACATATCAAGTATACCATTTATGATTACTTCTGATAAGTGCGTCTCTTAGATTACCGTTCGCTTCTTCATCGATATACACTTCGTATAACATTCGTAATTCGCTTCGCTTCTTACTCATGATTATACGTTCGCCAAATGTCTGCCTGTATGCAAGCATACGCAGCCACTTGGCTCATCGTGTATAACAAAAAGAAGGATTAGAAACATAAGCTCCAATCCCTCTTAATGACACATAAATGTATTTTGTAATTATAAATATTTTTTCAAATCGTCAACCTTATTAAGTGCTTCCCAGGGAAGATCAAGATCATTACGTCCAAAATGACCATAAGCAGCAGTCTGCTTATAAATAGGACGGCGAAGGTCAAGCATCTTAATAATTCCTGCCGGACGAAGATCAAAGTTCTCACGAACAATAGAAACAAGCTTTTCATTGCTAAGCTTACCTGTACCAAAGGTATCAACCATAATCGATGTGGGCTGTGCAACACCGATAGCGTAGGATAACTGAATTTCGCACTTATCAGCAAGTCCGGCGGCAACAATGTTCTTAGCTACATATCTGGCTGCGTATGCTGCTGAACGGTCAACCTTGGTGCAGTCCTTACCGGAAAAAGCACCGCCGCCATGACGAGCATATCCACCATAAGTATCTACTATGATTTTACGTCCTGTAAGACCGGCATCACCATGAGGTCCACCAATTACAAAACGACCTGTAGGATTAATAAAGAACTTGGTGTTCTCATCAATTAATTCCTTAGGAAGAACAGGGTCAAATACGTATTTCTTAATATCCTCATGTATCTGTTCCTGAGTCACATCTTCATCATGCTGAGTAGATAATACAACTGCTTCAAGTCTTAATGGCTTACCGTTCTCATCATACTCAACTGATACCTGACTCTTACCGTCAGGTCTTAAATATTTAAGTGTTCCATCCTTACGAACATCTGTAAGCTTCTTAGCAAGCTTATGTGCAAGAGAAATAGGATAGGGCATGTATTCCTCTGTTTCGTTAGTTGCATAACCAAACATCATACCCTGGTCACCTGCACCTGTATCAAGCTCATCCTTAAGGGAACCCTCTTTTGCTTCAAGAGCCTTATCGACACCCATTGCAATATCGCTTGACTGCTCGTCGATTGCTACAAATACAGCACAAGTATTGCCATCAAAACCATACTCGCTCTTTGTATAACCAATCTCTTTAACTGTATCACGAACAATCTTCTGCATATCTACATAAGCATCTGTTGTTATTTCTCCTGTAATAAGAACGAAACCGGTACAACATGCTGTTTCACAGGCAACACGGCTCATAGGATCCTGTGTCATACATGCATCAAGAATTGCATCCGATATTGCATCACAAACCTTATCAGGATGACCTTCTGTAACTGATTCCGAAGTAAATAATAATTTTTCCATTTCATTTTCCTCGTATCTTAAGTATTGAAATAAAGCATACTATTTTTGCCCGATTAAGTCAAGAAAAACCTTATTTTCCTTGACTTTTCCATCCCTTATTTTTATACTGAAACGGTATAATCACTTGATAGATATAAAATATTTTTACTATTTATATGCAGAATTAACAACGAATTCTACGAAAGGACAAATGGTGGCACAATGAAAAGAGTCAGAACATCGGATTTAGTTCCCGGATTGACTACTGCTGAAGATGTATATTCATACAACAACCAGATGATTATCCCCAAAAACAGCGTACTAACCGATAAAATGATTACTAGACTTGAATTCTACTCAATTCTTGCCATCTATGTTCAGGATGATACCATTCCACCATCTAATTCTGTTTCTAAGGATTCAGCTAACGACAAATTTGCAATGCAATCCTACTCAGAGAGAATCAAAGAGAGTCATGAATTTAAGGAATTTGAGAAAAGCTTCGTTGCAACTACAGAAAAGTTCAAAAAAGGCTTACGCTCCATTGTAGATGACAGAGCTCCTATTAACACAGAGGAACTTTTTGACCACGTATCAGGACTTCTTGCCACACAATCTACCTCTGTTTCCATATTTGATATGTTACACAACATGCGTCAATATGATGATTTAACCTATGCTCATTGTATAAACGTTGCTCTTATTTGTAATGTCTTTGCCAAATGGCTCAAGCTACCACAGACAGAGGTTGAGAAGATGACTATATGCGGACTTCTCCATGATATAGGTAAGCTTGCCATTCCTGACAGCATCATAAGAAAGCCTGACAAGCTCTCACCGTCAGAATATAATATTATCAAAACTCATACCCTACAAGGCTACAATATATTAAAAAGCTACAACAATATCAGCTCAGATATAAAAGAAGCAGCCCTCATGCATCATGAGCGCTGCGATGGTACAGGTTATCCTTTAGGTCTTGCAGCAGACAAAATCAATAAATACGCAAAGGTTGTTGCAATCGCTGACGTATACGATGCAATGACTGCTGCCCGAGTGTACAGAGGACCTCTCTGTCCATTTAAGGTTATCGGCATTTTTGAAAACGAAGGTCTTAACAAATACGAAAGTAAATTCATCCTTGTTTTCCTTGAACACATAGCCACCACCTATATGAAGAATCGCGTTCGCCTAAGTAATGGCATGGAAGGTGATGTTGTATTTATGAACAAAAATGCACTCTCTCGACCAATGATTCAGTGTAGAAATAAGTTTATTGACCTGTCCAAAGAACCGGATCTCTATATAGAATCCTTTGTATAATCTACTGTATATAATTCATACTTTTTAATAAGAATATCCACACAGTCATTGTAAAAGAGCTAAAAAGTGTTGTCATCATTACAACACCCGAAGAAATAATACCCTTATGCCCCATATTCTTAGCCATAATAAAGCTCGAGCTTGTAGTTGCACTTCCAAGCATTATAAGAGCAGCAACTATTTTTTCATCTCTAAAGCCAAGCATTATTCCCACAGGTATAAAAATCACACTAAATAATACAAGCTTATTAAAGCATATACACAGAATAGGCTTTAATTTTTCTCGTAATTCACAGATTTCAAAGGATGCTCCCAACCCTATAAGAGCAAGAGGAGATGCAATATTTCCAAGGTAACCTATACATTTATCAAGTATTGGTACCTTTGGTAGCCTAAAAAGTGACCACACTAATCCTGCAACTACCGATATTATTATGGGATTAGTAATTAAGTTTCTGTAGGTACGCTTAAAGGTTTCTTTGTATTTTCCATAATCCTTTGTTTTTCTCTCAGCAGTTAAGGATAAAATAATAACGGAGAATATATTATATACCGGCACGCAACCAATAATCATTAGAGCTATCATTGAGGAATCCTCATATATATTGGTCATATATGCTATTCCAAGGGTTGCTGCAGCACTTCTAAAGGAGCCCTGAATAAATTCACCTCTATCCTCCTTAAAAAATGACGAAAGCAGGGTGGCTATAATAATTGAAATAATAGTAACTATTACACAGTAAAGTACAAATTTTGTATCCCACAGGGCATTTATATCCTGCTTAATTAAATCACTAAATAATAGTGCCGGCAGAAATATCCTGAATACAACCCTGTTTATTACTGCTGTACTGAGTGGATCAATCATTTTAACTTTTTTAAGACACCAGCCAATAACCATAAGCAAAAACAATGGCATAGTGGCATCAAGACTGAAAAGTAAATTCTCTAACATTTTCTTAATCCCGTTTATGTACATAATTGTTTTGTTATACATTCAAATTTGTAAACAAATACTCTAAGACAAATACTCTATTGATTTTCTCAACTATCTAATATATCAAAAATGTAGAAATTAAGCAAAAATTCATTTATATTCGTTTCGCGACGGCATTTTGCTGTCAACTCACGTTTACGACCACAGCAATACATACTTTGATCTACTACTGAATAGTAGCTTAAATACCTACCACAAACCTCTGTCCATACATGTAGTAACACTACATTAATTGTGGTATGATGCTTATGGATAATTCTTACTAAACAAAGGAATATACACATGGATAACTATACAGAATTAATAAGTAAATTAAATGATTCAGATTACAACGTTAGAATAAATGCTGCCGCACTTATAGGACAGGCTATTAAAGATAATAAACTGACTCGCATAAGTCTTCATCAGATTAATAATCATATTCATACAAAATATTCCTTTAGTCCCTACGAACCTGCAATGGCAGCCTTTCTTGCCTGGCAGGCAGGTAACGATGTCGTCGGCTCTGTTGACCATGACAGCATTTTTGCTGCTAAAGAATTACACGAGGCTTCAGAAATGTTTAATATTGCCGCTACAAGCGGAATTGAATTACGCATAAACATGAAAAACACTCCATTTTATAACAGGAAACTAAACTGCCCCGACGCAGAAGGCATTGCTTATTTTTGCATTCATGCTATTCCCAAAAAATATTATGATTCCTGCGACTCCTTCCTTAAGCCCATAAGACAGGAAAGAAGCAATAGAAATCGCTTAATGGTTGATAAATTAAATACATATCTGCCTGATATTACAATAGATTACGACAGAGATATTATTCCCGTCAGCAAGTATAATTGTGGGGGTACAATAACAGAACGCCACATTTTATACGGACTTTCCAAGGCAATAGTTGAAAAAACAGGGAAAGGGAATACTTTAATAAGCTATCTAAACAACACCCTTAAAATCACTGTTTCCCCCCAAATATCAGAACTTCTTCTTGATGTTAACAATGAACACTATCTCTATGACCTTCTTGGTCTGTTAAAGGGATATTATTTACCGTTATTCTATATTCTCCCAGGAGAAAAGGAATGTCCGTTACTTGAAGAATTTTTTGATTTTGCTGATAGTATTAACGGAATCTCTGCTTATCCCTATTTAGGAGATGTAAAGGACTCACCTACAATGGATAAAAAACCGGAGGCCTTTGAGGATAGCTATCTTAATGAGCTTGTAGAATTTCTTGCAGAAAAAAAATGCAAAGCAATCACATATATGCCACCAAGAAATACAAAAGCTCAGCTATTGTACCTTAAATCACTCTGTGAAAAATATGGATTTATGCAAATTTCGGGAGTAGATGTTAATTCCAGCCGCCAAAAGCTTAACTGCGACGAACTGAATGACCCTGACTTTGCACATCTATATGACTCTGCATTTGCACTTGTAGAACACGAAAAAATGTAAATTAATTGATTTTTTTAGCTTTAACCAAATACTGGAAGGTTGTATACATATGTCTCTCCACACCACTTCCCAGAGACATTAATTTATCAATAAGCTTATCAGCATCTTCACTAATGTCGGAAGATGCTGCATTCATTGTGGTAATTTCATATCCTGCTTCTTTAAACATTTTAATAATCTCTTTATATGTAAACATGTGAATATGAGTTCTATCCAAAAGACCGGTCTCCTGGTAAGTAAAATATCCGTGTAATAGCTCCTCCATTACATACACATTCATAAAATTAGGTATGGAAGCCAATATATATCCCCCATCCTTAAGCAACTCTCTGCAGTATTTAACTACCGAAAGAGGCTCTCTTAAGTGCTCTAATACATCTCCGAATATAATATAATCGAATTTAACATCTGTAAAAGGAATATTCATATCCTCGATATTGTTATAACATGCATTAACGGCATGCTTTGCTATATTTAATGATGCTTCACAAATATCTGTACCATATAAGGATGCTTTTGGAAAAATACTCTTTGTAAGCAACAATGTACCGGCACAATCACAGCCTATTTCAAGTACATTTATGGCTTTTTGTACATCTTCTTCAATAAGTGTAACTATTCTGCCATTACCGGCCAAATTGAAATAACGCATATTCCACTTTTCCATCATAACGTCGCAGTCAATTGCCCACATATCTTCATTTGTATGATCCAAATATACATATGAAGGGCTCCAAAACAAGGAATACATAGAAACTCTGATTTTCTTATTTTTAACAACTGCACTTATACATAAATCATCAATAACGTTTTCAATACCGGTCAGTCTTTCATCAAGTAATATTCCGGATGCTAAATAGTCCTTTTTAATTGCAAATACATTTGCACATAAAGTAAGCGCTTCAAAGGACCTGTCCTCACTAATGTTACGCAGCATATCAAACAATGCTTCATAGTCATTGCTGGAATCTAAAATAGACTGATTGCTCGAAAAAGAAGGACTTCTTCCTCCGGCTATAACTGTATCCTCAGAATAATATAATGCATTAATGAGATTAGAAAACGTACGTGGTAAAACAGCATATGGAGAAGCCATTATAAGCAAATCATCATCCGGCTCAAGCTCCTTAATTATCGTATTTATAAACTTAGGAAACGGCATTTTCTCTTCATCATTGTAAACATAAGTTATATCACTTTGTTCATTAGCCCATTCCCTTGTTCCATCCTCGGAATGATTATCAGCAATTATTATTCCAAGATTTTCAATATCACAATATTCTCTTATAGAATCCAGTGATAACTCTACTTCCTTTTTCTGATTTTCACATACAATAATTACCTGCACGTCATTTCTCCCTTAATTTAACATTTTCGCCATCTACTTCTAAATATTTAACTGATTCAGCAAGCTTTGATAATATAATATCATATTTATCGTCATTTAATGCATAACCAATTACATAATCAAAAATCAAGGGCTTATCGCCTTCTTTTTTGGAATAATCTTCATATAATGAATCAATAGAATCAAATACACAGGAATCCTTAACACAATTCCTCAACAAATCATTACATTCAACACCGAAAACACAGGCATTTTTATAATAATTTTTTAGGAAAATTATATCAGCAGACATACCTGCACCAAGAATTAATATATTAAATATATCCTTTCGTTCTCTTTCAATATAATCTATCAGATTATATGTAGGATATGAATAATCAACTATATTAAAACCATATTTATTTATAAGCTTTCTATAGTTTTTTTCCATTATCACCTTTAGATTACTTTCTTTGTTAAAGCTTTGAGAACCGGCATGATATATAAAGCTGTTTTTACATACCAATAATCTTTTGCCAAGCTTTCTAATTCTTATACTTAAATCATCATCCTCAAAATATCCGGGGAAAAATTGCTCATCAAATCCCTCAATCATTTCCCATACTTTATTCCTTATTAATACGGCAAAACCATTTAATCTGACTCTTTCTTCATAGGGCTCATCCATAAATATATTATTTTTATGGCCATATTCCAAATATTCCCGGGGTGAATAGCAATTGATTTCAACCTGCTGCTTATTACCGGCATAATTAGAAATACTTCCTACCCCACCAACATCTTCTGATTCATATAATCCCATTCTTAGCCAGAATAATGAATTATCTGCAAGTCTTGTATCATTATTTAACAAGAATACATCATAATCACCATATCCATTGTTTTTTGCCAATTCCACCGCCTGATTACAGCCGGCACCGAATCCTATATTTTCTTTATTAAGTGCCAATAATATATCATCCTGCTCCTTAAGCCATTCTGCTATTCCATCAGTTGACGCATTGTCAACCACTACTATTTTATAAGAACCTTTAGGAAGCGTTTCTCTTATTCTTATAATATTTTGTTGCATAAAATATGACTGATTGAAGGATACAATAACAACAAGTGTATTTTTTACATTGGTTTTACCCTTAAGCATTGTAAGCTTATCATTTAATGTTTGCTTTTCTTCTTCATTATCACAATAAAATAAAGCATTTTCATAACATAAATATGCTTTATCTACATTAAAATCAATAAATTTAGCTCCCAATTCCATATAAATATTTGAATCAGAAACACTTTCTTTAGTAATCCTAGCTTTATCTAAAAGGTTTTTATAATTTGTAATTCCATCAAAAAGCTTTATCGTTTCAGGGTCATTATCTATATATTTTTCAAATAAATCATTTAATATTTCATATTCATCTATCCCTAATATCTGAGCCATCCAATGGTTATTCTTATGAATGAAATATGCTCTTCTATAATCCATAACAGCAAAGAAATACTGATAATCACTGATTACCTTTTTAACAAAATCATCAAGTCTGTCTTCTATTAACAGCTTTGAATAGGTAGATGAAATACCTGTAATGTTTTCCCAATCACTTAACATATCAGAAAACAAATCTACAGTAACAATTCCTTCATCAATAAGAACCATTAGTTTATCAACAGAACCATTAATTTCCTTAAGTTTTTCTATCTGAGAATATGTCATATTTTTTCCTTTTGAGGTCACAAATCCAATTCTAGTTATGTTTATTACGAAAGAAGGACATCCGCTGATTCGAACTTGCGGTCTCCGCTTCGCTCCGGTCGGTGCTATACAGGTGCCACCGGCACCTAGCACCCTCTACGCCCGAACGTAGACGTTCGCTCCTTTTGAGGTCACAAATCCAATTCTAGTTATGTTTATTACGAAAGAAGGACATCCGCTGATTCGAACTTGCGGTCTCCGCTTCGCTCCGGTCGGTGCTATACAGGTGCCACCGGCAC
>JAZQOI010000092.1:0-10446 GCA_045627745.1 Lachnospiraceae bacterium
GTTTGCTGCAATATGGCTTGCCGTACTGATAATATTTATTTTTTCGTTAATACTAAACACTTCAAAATATTCCAAGGCGGCCATGTTCATGCTCATACCCTACGCTGCCTGGTGCTTATTTGCAATGTATCTTAATGTCGGGATTGCAATCCTGAATTGAATAACATGATACCAGGGTCAAAAGGTCATGCTGACTCGTCGTGCTTGCACGTAAGAGGCTGTATGCACCTTTATGACCCGCCAAAACATGAAAAAGTAGCCATTTTTTGCAGAAAAATGAGCGGATTTTGAATGTTTTAAGGATTTCGAGAGCTCGTAGAGCGGAGAAATCCAGTATCGTTGGGGGCAAAATACCTTTTGACCCCAACATCATATAATATAGGTGTCAAAAATATCAATATGACGTACCAGTATTCTAGAATTAATATAAATATTGCCTCTTACAAGCAAGCTTGACGAGGCAATATAAATCTTAATTAATTGTTGAAAATAAACTACTATTCAATCTCTGCATGGAAGGTCTGAAGTGCCTTAACACCTGATACCTTATCCTGCATTGTCTTAATTCCCTGAGCTGAAGCCTTGGCAGCAGCCATTGTAGTAACATAAGGAATTCTTGACTTAATAACACCCTTACGAATATAACTGTCGTCCATAGATCCCTTCTTGTCATCAGGTGTATTAATAACAAGATCAACCTCCTTATTAGTGATTGCATCCAGCACATTAGGTCTGCCCTGTTGAAGCTTAAATATCTTAGTAGCAGGAATACCTGCATTAACTATCATATCGTATGTACCGCCGGTTGCAATGATTTTGAAGCCACAATCATCAAACATCTTAGCAACCTCAACGAGCTCTGCCTTATCTCTGTCATTAACACTGATAAGAACAGTTCCTGACAACGGAAGCTTAGTCTGTGTTGCCTCCTGTGCCTTGTAATATGCTTCACCAAAGGTCTTAGCCATACCAAGAACCTCACCTGTAGATCTCATTTCAGGTCCTAAAATAGGGTCAACCTCCTGGAACATATTGAACGGGAATACAGCTTCCTTAACACCACAATGCTTGAAGTTCCTATCCTTAAGTGCAGGAACCGGTGAAGGATTGCCTGTAAGAGGCATTGTAATAATCTCTGTAGCAAGTGGTACCATTCTGATATCACATACCTTTGATACAAGAGGTACTGTACGGGAAGCTCTTGGATTAGCCTCAAGAACATACACCTTTCCATCCTCTATAGCATACTGCATATTCATAAGACCCTGTACATGCATCTCCTGTGCAATCTTCATAGTATAGGTCTTAATTGTCTCAACATTCTCAGGTGAAATATTGATTGAAGGTAATACACAAGCTGAATCTCCTGAATGAATACCTGCAAGCTCAATATGTTCCATAACAGCAGGAACAAATGCATGCTCACCATCTGATATTGCATCTGCTTCACATTCAAGTGCATTGTGAAGGAATCGATCAATAAGAATAGGTCTGTCAGGTGTAACACCTACTGCGGCAGCCATATAAACCTTCATATGTTCATCGTCATGTACTACTTCCATTCCACGTCCTCCAAGTACGTAGGAAGGACGAACCATAACAGGATAACCGATACGCTTAGCGCATTCAAGAGCTTCCTCTACATTAACTGCCATTCCTGACTCAGGCATAGGAATCTCAAGCTTATCCATCATTGCACGGAACAAATCTCTGTCCTCTGCAAGATCAATTGTCTCAGGTGTAGTACCAAGTATATTAACACCATACTTCTTAAGGTCTGCAGCAAGATTAAGAGGTGTCTGTCCACCAAACTGAGCTATAACACCAAGTGGCTTTTCTTTCTCATAAATACTGAGAACATCCTCAAGTGTAAGTGGCTCAAAGTAAAGCTTATCTGAGGTATCATAGTCGGTAGATACTGTCTCAGGATTACAGTTAACAATAATAGTCTCAAAACCTAACTTCTTAAGAGCCTTAGCGGCATGTACACAGCAATAGTCAAATTCAATACCCTGACCGATTCTGTTAGGACCACCACCAAGAATCATAATCTTCTTGTTACCTGTTGAAGCTTCAACATTGTCCTTAATATTGTATGAAGAATAATAATATGAGCTGTTCTCAGTACCTGAAACATGAACACTGTCCCATGCCTCAACGACACCGATTTCTATACGAGCATTACGTATTTCTTCCTCTGTTACGTCAAGCAACTGACTTAAATACTTATCTGAAAATCCATCCTTCTTAGCAGCAGTAAGAACTTCCTTAGGTGGAACCGTACCCTTGTAAGACTTAATAGTCTCCTCTTCAAAAACGAGCTCCTGCATCTGCTCTAAGAAATATGGCTTAATCTTAGTAATATCATATAATTCTTCTACAGTAGCACCCTTTCTTATTGCTTCATACATAATGAACTGTCTCTCAGAGCTTGCTACATGAATCATATCAAGAAGCTCCTTCTTAGTCTTGGAAGCAAAATCCTTAGCTCCGCCAAGACCGTATCTACCAATCTCAAGTGATCTGATAGCCTTCTGGAAAGCTTCCTTATAGGTCTTACCGATACTCATTACTTCACCTACGGCACGCATCTGAGTACCAAGCTTGTCCTGAGCTCCCTTGAACTTCTCGAATGCCCAACGAGCATATTTAATAACAATATAATCACCATCAGGAACATATTTATCAAGTGTTCCGTATTTACCGCAAGGTATATCGCACAAATCAAGACCTGCAGCAAGCATTGCCGATACAAGGGCAATAGGGAAACCTGTTGCCTTGGAAGCAAGTGCTGAAGAACGAGATGTACGAGGATTAATCTCTATTACAATAATACGACCGTCCTTGGTATTACGTCCAAACTGAACATTAGTACCACCAATAACCTCAATCTTATCAACAATCTTATATGCCTGACGCTGTAGTTCTTTCTGAACATCCTCCGGAATGGTAAGCATAGGAGCACTACAGAAGGAATCACCTGTATGAACACCAAGAGGATCAATATTCTCGATGAAGCATACTGTAATCATCTTACCTGTAGCATCACGAACAACCTCAAGCTCTAATTCTTCCCATCCAAGGATTGATTCTTCAACAAGAACCTGTCCTACCATGGAAGCCTGAAGACCTCTCTCACATACAGTCTTCAATTCTTCAACATTATATACCAGGCCACCGCCTGCACCGCCCATTGTATATGCCGGACGAAGTACAACAGGATAACCTAACTCATCAGCAATCTTAAGAGCATCATCTACTGAATAAGCAACTTCGGAACGAGCCATCTCAATTCCAAGTTCCTTCATTGTATTCTTAAATTCAATACGGTCTTCACCACGTTCAATTGCATCAACCTGAACTCCGATGACTTTGACACCATACTTATCAAGTACACCTGCCTCATTAAGTTCAGAACACAAATTAAGACCAGTCTGTCCACCCAAATTAGGGAGTAATCCATCCGGTCTCTCTTTCTCAATAATCTGTGTAAGTCTCTCAACGTTAAGAGGCTCAATATAAGTAACATCTGCGGTTTCTGGATCCGTCATAATTGTTGCAGGGTTGGAATTAACAAGAACAATTTCATAACCAAGCTTCTTAAGTGCCTTACAAGCCTGGGTACCGGAATAATCAAATTCACATGCCTGACCAATAATAATAGGACCCGAACCAATAATCAGTATCTTATTAATGTCATCTCTTTTTTTCATATCTGATTGCCGCCTTTCTTACTATCATCTAAACATCACAAAAGATTATATCAAAAAAATGTGTAATATTCTATCAAAATATTTCAAAATTTATTAATATTTTTTTGGTTAAATTTTCTAAAATTATTCCATAATCTATTAATGAAAAATATAATATCCTTTCATACGAGAGAACCCACACCTTAAATAGGTGTGGGTTCTCTCAAAAAATATTACTTATGTATTAATTAGCTTTCTTTTCTTTATTATTAAGCTTAGGAACCAATGTGCAGCATACAATAAGAGCAATTACATAAAGAGTAACGGTAACATATAATACTGTCTGGTATCCTACAGGATTAACACTTGCTGTAGAGCCATCTGAAAGTGTAATCTCCTTAAACTCACCCACACGATTAACAATAGCTGTTGCCATCTGGTTACCGGTAAGACCTGCAATAGCCCAAGCTGAAAGGCACATACCGTGTACTGATGAAATCTTACCCATACCAAAATGGTCTGAAAGAAGTGTAGGAACATTAGAGAAGCCTCCGCCGTATCCAGCATTAACCATAATAAGAAGAGCAACACACAGGATTGCAAGTGCAGGCGCTTCAGCACCCTTTACAATACCCTGAGTAATAATTGTAAGTCCGGTAAAAGCAATTGAAAGAATGAAAATCAACTTGTAAATAGAATTTCTATCCTTAAGTGTATCAGCCCATGCTGAGAAGCCAAGACGACCTGCAGCATTTGCAATAGCTGTAACAGTAGCAAGTGTAGCACATACACCTACTGACAAACCAACTGACTTAAAAATCATCTTCTCCTGAGAAATAAGTGCAAGACCACAAGCGATATTGATATAGAACATAATCCAGATACCAATAAAGGTCTTATTTGAGAATGATGTCTTAAAGTTGTTACCAAGAGTAGCAAAGAACTCTTTTATTCCACCCTCTGAATGCTGTTCTACCCAATCTGAAGGCTTCTTTAATAATAAATGTCCAACAAACATCATAACGCAGTAAACACCACCCATAATCCAGAACATAGGAGCCGGGTTGTTATCAAACTTGGTAAGAATTGCCTGCATGATAGGTGATGCAATAGCTTTTGCAAGACCAAAGCCTGCAACTGCAAGTCCTGTAGCAAGACCCTTCTTATCCTTGAACCAAAGCATAAGTGTCTTAACAGGTGAAAGATAACCGGTACCAAGACCAATACCCATAATACAACCATAAAATACAAGAATCATTGGAAGTGACTTAAAATAAATACCAAAGCCTGTACCAACCATACCTACTGTAAAGCAGATAGTTGCAATAAGTGAAGATCTGTGAATATTCTTCTCTACTACATCACCAAGAAAAGCTGCTGACATTCCAAGGAAAAAAATTGCAAGTGAAAAAGCCCACTCTGTTGCACTCTTGGATGCCCCAATATAATCGGCAATTTCCTTAGAAAAAGTTGACCAGCAGTAAACAGTACCAATACTGCAGTGAAGTAGCAGCGCCGGAATAGCACCACGAATCCATTTGTTTTCCATGTTAAAAATCCTCTCTTTCATAAATATAAGAATCAATATTTTACGCAAACCTTGTCAATTATAGTATAAGTTGTCTAAATAATCAACAAAAAATTCACTATACTATATCATCATCATTAAAAGGATCACCACAATTAGGGCAGAACTTAGGCGGGTTGCTCTTATCCTCCGGTTCCCAGCCGCACTTATCACATTTATATACGGGTACTCCCGCAGGTTTCTTAGCACCACAGTTAGAGCAGAATTTTCCTTTATTCAATGTACCGCAGGTACAAGTCCATCCATCCTCTGAAGGCTGTGGAGCACCACACTCGCTACAGAACTTACCGGTATTGCCACTCTTGCCACAGGCACAGTTCCAACCGTTAGTAACAGGTGCACTAGGTGCAGCATTCGCATTTGCATTTTCCTGAGCAGCCATTGCATATAAACTGTTTGCATTCATTCCACCTGCATTAGCAGCCATATTCATTCCTGCAAAAGCCATCATAGGTCCTGTTGCTGTATTACTTGCAGCAGCCTTCATCGCATCAGCCTGAGCTGCTGTAAGAGTAGCTGCCGCCATAGAAGTATTCTTAAGAACCGCTGTCTTCTGAAGCTCCTTAATCATTGCCTCATCTTCTTCCGAAGCTGTAACAGAAGCGACACCAAAGGATACTATTTCAATACCACGAAGCTCACCCCATTTTTTACTGAGAACTTCATTCAAAGCATCTGCAATCTCCATAGTATGACCCGGTAATGAGCTATATCTTATTCCCATATCGGATATCTTGGCAAAAGCAGGCTGAAGTGCTGTCATAAGCTCTGTCTTTAACTGACTGTCTATTTCTGCCCTGCAGTAATCGCCCGTAATGTTGCCACATACATTAGTATAGAAAAGAATAGGATCACTGATGATATATGAATATTCTCCATGACAACGAATGGCAATATCCACATCAAGACCAATATTATTATCTACAACTCTGAAGGGAACAGGATTCACCGTACCATATTTATTACCGATTATTTCCTTAGTATTAATATAGTACACACGCTGATCCTTAGCTGTATCTCCGCCAAAAGAAATACGTCTTCCGATTGTTTCAAAAGTCTTCTTAATATTATCAGACAAATCACCATAAAAAATACTTGGCTCTGAGGAAGTATCATATACAAATTCACCGGGCTCAGCACATAATTCAACTACCTTACCCTGATCAACAATAATCATACACTGACCATCATTAACAACTACAACAGAACCATTGCTGATAATGTTATCAGAACCCTTGGTATTAGAGCTCTTCTTTCCTACCCGCTTAACTCCTTTAGTAACCAAAACCTCAGGCTTCATTGCATCACAATAGAAATAATCTCTCCACTGATCACCCAATACAGTAGTTGCTGAAGCCAAAGCTGCTTGAATCAATCCCATAACTTACATCCTCCTAAACTAATAAAATTTCAAATTACATATATTATGTGATTCTAACACAAAATAATCATTTTTAATAGTACTTTAGTAAACTACTTAATACTTGCCTTACTCTTCCAATTAAGTGAATAGCCCTTATTTTTAGGTAAAAGCTTATAAATCATAGCTTCGAGCTCCTTAGGAATTATAGGCTTGGTCAAAACCTCCGCAAAGCCTTCACTTAAATACTTCTCTCTTGTACCCTCATGAGCATTGGCTGTAAGAGCAACAACAGGTCCATCAAAATGAATATCCCTTCCTTTATCTCTAATAAGATGCAGAGTCTCAATACCATCCATATTAGGCATTAAAATATCTAAGAAAACAATGTCATATTCCTTTTTATTGAGAAAATCAATTGCCTGAAGTCCTGATGTACAGGCATCCACATCTGCACCGGTCCCCTTTAACAGCCCCTTAAACACCTTAAGATTAGTAAGATTATCATCAACTGTAAGAATTCTGACACCCTGAGCAATAAGTGCCGGCATCAAATCCTCATCCTGTTTGTCCTTTTCAGCCATAAAATCATGTTCACCCAGAGGAGTTGCATCAACAATCTCCTGACCAATCACAAAATGGAACTTACTTCCTTCTCCATAGGTGCTTTCCACTTCAAGCCTTGACTTCATTAACAATAAGAAATTCTGACATATCGGAAGTCCCAGACCGGTTCCCTGAATATTACAATTACTAGTCTCATTAAAACGTTCATAGGGGTTAAACATGATGTCGATGTCCTCTTTCTTCATGCCCCGCCCCGTGTCCTCTACAGACACATACACATTTACACTATTACCAACAAGGGAAATCAGCTTCATTGTAAAGGTGATTTTCCCCTTATCAGTATATTTAATGGCATTAGTCAAAAGGTTAATAATAATCTGACGAATACGTACCTCATCTCCAAATAACTTACTGGGAATATTTCTATCAATAACAACAACAAATTCCAGTCCCTTATCTCTGGTAAGTCCATGAACCATGGAAATCATATCCTCTATAACCTTATACACCTCGTACTCGGAAGGAATAAGACTCATCTTTCCTACCTCCAGCTTGGACGTATCAAGAATGTCGTTAACAAGGGATAGAAGCATCTTACCGGAGGTTTCAATATGTCTTGAATAATCTCGGACGTTTTCTTCCGTACTTTCACGCAAAATCATAGTATTCATCCCAAGTATTGCATTAATAGGTGTTCTAATCTCATGGGAAATATTGGTAAAAAAATCATTCTTGGCCTTAGCAGTAGTCTCCTGGTGCATAATAAAATCCCTGTCCAAGGCAACTGAATTAAGAAATACCTGTAGCATACCAAGAGCAGAACCAATACATACCATTGGGAAACCAATAAGAAATGACTGTATACCGACAGCAAGAATGGGAATAACAACAAAACCCATGGTGATTTTGAGCTTAGAGCGAGTATCCTCTGTGGGATTCATTCTGTAGCCTATAATTGCCAGAGCAACAGAACCCAAAAAATACAAAAGTGGAATAATCATATAAATAACATTGATTAATCCACGATGGTATCCTGTTTCGTCGAAATAGAACACCCATCTTGTTTTGGCTGTAAAAAATGTCATAACAGAAAAAGCAACTGCCGGAAAACTTATAAGCAACATTGCCTTCTTAGAAAGGAAATGCTTATCAAAAATGACATTTTCAGTATAAATAAACCAAAAATATGACACAAAAATACTGGCAATAAAATAAATACTATTAAGAATATATACTGTTACAATTCCAAGCGCCAATATATCACCGGCATAGAGTTCATAAAACAAATCGGCACCTGTCAAAGCCAGTGCACACCCCATCATAATTAAATACAGCTTCTGATATAAAAGCTGTTTAGACAGGAACACAGTTTTAAGAGTTATCATAAGCATCATTAAAATGCAAAAGATATCAAATTCAGCATAAATCAGACTATAGGATAACATTATCTCCTCCGTAGGAAAATAAATTTCTGTTAAAATCATTCATTAAAATACTTAGATATTCCCTTGAGTACTTTATTATCTACACCACGTTTTCTGCTTGATTTTTCATCATGATCGGTATTGAGATAGATTGCAAATTCCTCCTTGGCTGCATTCTTACACTCTGTCTCATAGCGTCTGAAGGCATTCATCATCTTAGAATTTCTCGTAAGCTTAACATACTCAGGATCATATTTAGCATAATAGCAATCATATTTTCCACGTATAAGCTTCCTGAATCGCTCGTCACTCTCAAAATCATCACACATGATTTTAACATGAGTATAAAGAATGAAGAAATCCGACTGACGATAAACAACACCGAACTTACCCACCTGACACTCCTGTAAGGCAGTATAAGCACTAAGTGGGTCATTGCATATACAGTACAGCTTCCCAAGCTGAAAATTAACCCAGGTGTAGTGGTCAGAATCGTGATCAAGACTTTCCGAGAGCTTATAATACATTTCATAAGCCTTCTGATATTCACCATTCATAAACAGTAACAGTGCTGTGGACATTGCATCATTTAATGATATAGAATCAACATCAGAAAGATAAGTAGGTTTAATCAGTCGAACATCATAGTACCTGTTCTTGGCTATTTCCATTCGTTCCTTCTTGTCCTTCTCATCTGCCTCAACAACAAGTATCTCATTAAGGGCATCTGATTTCATTGGCAATGACATAATATGCTGAGCATATTTACTCTGTCCTACTCTAAAGCACTCAGACTCATACAATTCGAAATTATCTCCTACCTCAGCAGCCGCTCTCTCTATTTCACGCATATGTCCCATTGCATATGCTTGATCAAGACAGCCTCTGTAATAGATTCTAAGTGACTTCTTAAAATTAACCATTTTAACATCAAGCAGTGCGTGCCCGATATGAATATAAAAATCAGTCTCATCTTCAATAAATTCAAGATTACATTTAAAGTACATATCTACTGCTTTTTCATAGTCGTCCAGGAAATAATAGCTCTCAGCAAGACAAAAAGCACTTTCTGTATATACTCGCATCGTATTGTTACTGTATCTTAACACACGTTCATACTGTTCTATTGCACGCTCAAGCTGGTCTGTCTGTCTGAAATAACGAGCATCATACAGCCATTCATCAATACTGATACCGGCCTCCTTTAATGCGTCATCTTCCATAATAAGCATAATTGCCTGTTCAAAGCTAATCATTTCACCATTCTTAGAAACTGCCATATTATCCATATCCCATACAATCGACAGTCCATATTCTTGAAGACGCTGATTAATTACACTTTCCGACCTTTCAAATTCAATAAAGGAATCAAATGGATCAATATCGAACCACTGCCTAAAAGCATTGCTAATCATACGAATAACAGCACCCTCTGCCGACTCTTCTGAGAACCAGTAAAGTGTTTCACCTTCCATGTCCCAATGTTTGTAGGGATTATCCTCTGAAACCTGCCTGTTAAATATATCCCATTTACAGGACACATTAGTTCCGAGAATAATAAGATCATTCCCGTCAATAATATACTTGGTACATGGATTAAGCAATGGATTCATTACCTTGACAGTCCTGTACATTCGAACATCCAATTGTCTAAATACTTCGAAAAAAATCATAATAAACCTACCAAACCAATATACTATGATGTTGGGGTCAAAAGGTATTTTGCCCCCAACGATACCGGATTTCTCCGCTCTACGAGCTCTCGAAATCCTCAAAACATTCAAAATCCGCTCATTTTTCTGCAAAAAATGGCTA
>JAZQOI010000093.1:0-4310 GCA_045627745.1 Lachnospiraceae bacterium
CTACAGAAGAATCAAGAATTACCGAAGCCTCTGTTGGCATAGGTACAGAACCCACTACCATTGCCACACATAGCAATGTAACCAGCCAACGCTTAAACCAATCCTTTTTACTCATACTAGCTCCTATCCCGTACAATATTAATTCAGGGAAATATTGCACTATTCTCATTAATTTTCCGACAAATGCCATCCCTGCGAGCATTATCCTATACAATTTTACCATAAGCATTTATCACATTCAATACACGTCGTGACTTAATTACTAATTTTTAACTACTAATTTTCGTAAAAATTATAACGATTTTCAAATTATAAATTATCTTACATAATTTTTCATTACATATTCCCTACGTTCTGTAAACTCATAGACCTTTGGCTCTTCATCTTCACGCATTGCCCATGCAGAAGCCACATAAATATCAGCAAATACAATGATTTTCCCATCAAGAGCCACAATATCCTTTACTACTGCATCATCTACTCCCTTCTCCCAGCCAATAAAATAATTTTCTCCTTCTTCTATAGAATCATATCCATCTTCCTTAAGTTTATTAAATACCTTCTTTGCAGACCATTTAGTTTTGAATTTATAGAACGTAAGATAATCCTCTGTATCATGATTTTCACCGGTATGATATATTTTTGTGAATTTAATCCCATCATATTTTCCATCCCTTTCCTTCCATTTAGAATACTCGTAATCGGTATCAGGCACATGATGTGTTCCATATAAATCTCTTTCCATAAGCGGATACAGAAATACAATAATAACAGCATTAGCTAATACAATAGCTATTAATATAAGAACAATCCACCTTACAAATCGTTCCTTAAAACTCTTTTTTTCTTTACTATCTTTGTTCTTCACACACATACCTCCCAGCTACACCATTTTACTGTTCCATTCAAACGCTTTTACTCTTAATCACGCAGGTCCTTAACTCAATGTTACTGTTCAGTCCCTAAATAGCAACAGCTCAATATCTTCTATTCTTATTTCACGTTCTATTATAATATATCTGGCTCCTTGAAGATAACAAAAGCCCCTTACATTCTAACATAGAATTAAGGGGCCATAATAATTATCTTAAAATTTCATCAACATTTGATACTATACTGAAGCTGCCTTTATTTTTTTGGATAATCTCACGCATTTTCTGCAGTTCGAAATAATTTACATAACAAATCAAGGTTGTGTTATCACCCGATATTGCACCTCTTGAATCAATAATGGTACAGGTTTTATTAAGCTCATCCTTGATTTCCTTAATAATTTCATCAGGAATCGTGGTGATTATTGTAACCTGCTTGATTGCTTCAAAATGGTCCGTAAAGTGATCGATTATTGCTGTAGCAACCACATACACAAGAAGACTCATTAAAGCAGCATCTCTGTCAATAAGTACAAACACAGCAATATATACACACACATTAAACAAAATCAAAACCGTAGATAAGCTATAATTCTTACCGGTGGAATCAGAAAGCTTCTTAACTATAATATTGGCAAGTATTTCAGAACCGTCAATGCATCCTCCATTGCGAAGAATCAGTGACAATCCCACTCCCAATATCGCACCGCCAAAGGCAACCGCCAGGAAATGTTCTGTATTAAGCTCAAAGCTGATATTTTCAAAAATCTCAAGACCGACAGTATATACTAACGCACCTACCGTTGCTCTTACTACAAAATACTTACCTATAAATAAATATCCGGCAATAAGAAAAGGCAAAAACACTACAATAACGCAAAGAGACAAATTAAAATCCGTCATCTTACTAATGATTATGGCTATACCCGCAGTTCCATAATCAATTGCATCATTGGGAAGCAAAATACATGCTACCGAAAAGCTTGCAAGAGTAGCGCCAAGTATCACATACAGATACTCAACCATTATCTTTAACTTATTACTCATGCATCATACTCCTTAATCAGCAGTAGCAACCTTAATCAGATTGGTATTACCGGAAAGTCCGTTAACCATACCACCTGTTATTACAATATTATCTCCCGACTTAAGACTCAATACCTCAGTTGCTTTTTTCTGAGCGAAATAGAATAACACATCTGTTGAATCAAATCTCTCGCATAATACAGGAGTAACACCCCAGGAAAGAGCAAGTCTTCTGTAGCTTCTCTCATTAGTAGTAATACCAACAATATCAACAGGGCATCTAAAACGAGATACCATTCTTACAGTAATTCCGGACATAGAGCATACAGCAATTGCCTTTGCGTTAACATCAATTGCCATACCACACACAGCATGCGATATACAGTCTACATTATTTTTCATTTCAAACTGATAATTATAAAATCTTCTATCATAATGAATCTCATTCTCTGTAGCTTCTGCAATAGAAGACATCATTCTTACAGCCTGCTCAGGATATTTACCGGCAGCGGTTTCACCGGATAACATAATAGCTGAGGTACCATCATAAACAGCATTTGCCACATCCGAAACCTCTGCTCTTGTAGGACGTGGTGAAGAAATCATTGATTCAAGCATTTCTGTAGCAGTAATAACTCTCTTACCTAATAAACGACACTTGGTAATAAGCTTCTTCTGAACTGCCGGCAGTTGCTCCGGAGGAATCTCCACTCCCATATCACCTCTGCCAATCATAATACCTGAACATAATTCACATATTTCTTCTATATTATCAATACCCGGCTGATTCTCGATTTTGGCAATAAGCTCAACATCAGGATTACCATTCTTCTCAAGGAAGGAAATAACATTTGCAAGATCCTGTTTTCTCGATACGAAAGAGCATGCAATAAAATCAACCTCCTGCTTAATACCGAAAAGAATATCCTCCTTGTCCTGCTCACTGAGGAAGGTTGTGCTCATGATTTTGCCCGGGAAATTCATACTCTTTCTATCTGAAAGAACACCATCTGTAAGAGTCTCACAGATAACATCCTTGCCCTTGATTTCCTTAACAAGGAAATCCATCAAACCATTACATACGAGGATATGATCGTCAGGATGAACATCCTTCTCAAGTCCCTCAAAATTCACGGAAACCTTAGATGCATCTCCTGTATAATCATCGGATGTGAAAGTAAATGTATCACCGGCTTTAAGCGTTACCTTACCGTCCTTAAATGTTTTAATTCTAAATTCAGGACCCTTTGTGTCAAGCAAAATCGCAATGGGAAGACCAAGCTTCTTACTGACTTTTCTAATACTGCGGATTCTTCTTGCATGCTCCTCATGAGAACCATGTGAAAAATTCAATCTGGCAACATTCATTCCTGCCAACGCAAGCTTCTCAAGCATTTCCTCGCTCTCGCTTGCAGGTCCAATTGTACATACTATTTTTGTCTTTCTCATCGTTAACCTCTTTCATAAATCATTAATTATTAGTGTCTATTGTGTCATTATCATCCTTAGGCTTCTTATCAGGCAGGTTTTCATAAATAATACCACCTATAATTCCACCTACAATTATAACAATAACAACTGCTTTTATTATTATATCGTTCATATTTCACTCTCCTCTTACATATTAAGTGGAATACCGTGAAATACTCTACGATATATTTTCCAGATTATAACAGCAGGAAGCGCTAATAAGCAATACAAAGAAGACAGCGCACCTGCGGCTCCGCCAACAATTACAACAATCCACATTCCAATATTCATTTTTCTCTCCTTCTTGATAACGGCACAGAATCATGCCTATAGTGATTAACCTACAAAAGAAGGAAAATGGCCCTTTCTGCCATCCTTATTATGAATGAATATGATTATAGACAGTCTTTGCTTAACAAGACCGACAACCAGCGTAAAATAAACATTAAAATGTAACGCAAACAGATATATACAAGCAGTCAGAAGCGCTATATATATAACACGCACAAGATTTCTCTTATATCCATTTAATTTGTTACTATTAATTCTAATCGAAGTAAGCAGTGGATCTACAACTGTATTCTCTCTGATATTTGCAACAGGAACGATTTTCGCACATACATTTACAAGCTTACAGTCACTTGACTTATTGGCATAAAAATCACAGTACTGATTCTCCTCCGGATATACCAAAGTCAAAAAAGACAGTACTGAAAAAAACACAACAAGCATATGACATAATTTTCTGTGCTGTAAAAAAGCCTCAATCATCAATCAATTCCTCATGCGTTAAAAAAATATCATGATACCAGGGTCAAAAGGTATTTTGCCCCCAACGATACCGGATTTCTCCGCTCTACGAGCTCTCGAAATCCTCAAAACATTCAAAATCCGCTCATTTTTCTGCAAAAAATGGCTACTTTTTCATGTTTTGGCGGGTCA
>JAZQOI010000094.1:0-18522 GCA_045627745.1 Lachnospiraceae bacterium
CCATGCTTGACTATTATCTAATAGTCTATGAAAACTAAGGAACCGCCTTGGTACGGAACCGTATGCCAGGTGGTGTGAGAGGTCGGCTAATCAACTAATGGTTAGCCTCCTACTCGATTATCTGTAACAAAATCGAATTGTCAGACTATTCAATAATTTATTATATTCATATTATACAACATGAAAAAAAGTACTTGACATGAATAAATCCCTAAATCACTGGATTTTTTGAGTTTTCCACAAATGCACAAAAAATTAAAACAAGATTTACAAAACATTAGCATTACGTAAACTAACTGCGAAAGCACTAGAAAACACGCTATTTTCTCTGTTGGGTAATTGTTAATAACTTTTGAATTATGTAAATCAGATGCTGTTGTATGAAAAATGTGGATAAGTCTGTAAATATCTTGTGTGCAAATGTTATTAAAAAACAAATTGTCGAATTGTCTGAAAAAATTATGTTTAATCACTAATGTGATTTGTCCTAACGCGGAACAGTAACAGTAACTTATTATTTCCCGTATATTGTCTAGAAAAAAATATTTTCCTATGTTATTATTTATTATGTTTGCGTATTGATGAGAGGTACAATCTATTTTGAAGGTTAAGCCTTCGGCGCATCCTTCGGTCAAATACGCTGAAATGTATTTGAATTTTTAATAGATTCTGTTGTGTTGGATATGAGGAAATGCAATGAATAGACGTGTTATTTTGATAGTTATGGATAGCTTTGGAATCGGGGAAATGCCTGATTCAAATGATTACGGCGACAGAGGTGCTAATACTCTTAAGACCTGTAGTACAAGCAGTAAATTTTGTGCTGATAAGCTTATAGAATTAGGACTTGGAAATATTGATGGTGTAGACTGTATAGAAAAAACGGAAAAAACTGTAGGTGCTTATGCCAGACTTGCAGAAAGCTCTAGAGGTAAGGATACGACAATTGGACACTGGGAAATAGCCGGTATTATTTCAAAGGAACCGCTTCCTACTTTTAAGGAAGGATTTCCTAATGAGGTTATAGAACAGATAGAACAGCTTACAGGTCGTAAGGTTCTATGCAATAAACCATATTCCGGAACTGAGGTTATAAGGGATTATGGTGATGAACATGTTAAGACAGGAAGCTTAATAGTATATACGTCTGCCGATTCTGTTCTTCAGGTGGCAGCCCATGAGGATGTTATTCCACTGGAAGAACTGTACGATATTTGTCACAAATTGAGAAGCTCTCTTTTGGGTAAATATGCTGTGGGTCGTGTTATTGCCAGACCATTTACTGGGACTATGGGTAACTACACAAGGACTCCCAATCGTCATGATTATTCGTTGAAACCAACCGGTAAAACAATGCTTGACTGTATTAAGGAGGCAGGACTTGATTGTATCGGCGTTGGCAAAATAAATGATATTTTTGCGGGACAGGGTATTACTGATTATGTATATACCAAGGGAAATGCTGATGGTATTAATCGTACTCTGGAATATATGGATACTGATTTTAGGGGACTGTTATTTGTGAATCTTGTAGATTATGATATGCTTTACGGTCATAGAAGAGATATTGACGGGTATGCAGATGCAATTACCTATTTTAACAATAGACTTGATGAGATAAAGTCAAAGATGAGAGATGAGGATATACTTATGATTACGGCAGACCATGGCTGTGACCCAAGTTATTCTGCACATACAGATCATACAAGAGAATATGTGCCGCTTCTTATGTATGGAAAAAATGTTTCAGCAAAGAATTATGGTACACGAAATACCTTTTCAGATATAGCTGCAACGATTCTTAAATATCTTGGTGTAGAAGCCACACTTGATGGTGAAGCAATATTTTAAATGAAATTATAAGGAAAACTTTTGAAAACGAGGAATAGATATGTACGAAAATGAGATTAAAAGAAGAAGAACATTTGCTATAATTTCCCATCCCGATGCCGGTAAGACAACACTTACAGAAAAGTTTCTTCTGTATGGTGGAGCTATTAATCTTGCCGGTTCCGTTAAGGGTAAGGCAACGGCAAGACATGCAGTTTCAGACTGGATGGAAATAGAGAAGGAGAGAGGTATTTCTGTTACTTCTTCTGTTTTGCAGTTTGAATATGATGGCTTCTGTATAAATATTCTTGATACACCGGGACATCAGGATTTCTCAGAGGATACATACAGAACTCTTATGGCTGCTGATTCAGCAGTAATGGTTATTGATGCAAGTAAGGGTGTTGAGGCACAGACACGTAAGCTGTTTAAGGTATGTGCAATGAGAAAAATCCCGATTTTTACATTTATAAACAAGCTGGATAGAGATGCTAATGATACCTTTGACTTATTAGATGAAATTGAGAAGGAGCTTGGTGTTGCAACCTGTCCTATAAACTGGCCTATTGGTTCCGGTAAGAACTTTAAGGGTGTTTATGACAGAAATAAAAAGGCGGTTGTAAGCTTCCAGGATACGGAAAAGGGAACGAAGGAGGGAAGTGTTACTGAGATTCCTATAGCTGATGAGGATAACCTTCGTAAAATGATTACTGATGATGCTTACGACAAGCTTCTGGATGAAATTGATCTCTTAGATGGTGCCGGTGTTGATTTTGATTTGGATGCAGTACAAAGAGGTGAATTATCTCCGGTATTTTTTGGATCTGCTCTTACTAACTTTGGTGTTGAAATGTTTCTTAAGTATTTTCTTGAAATGACAACAACTCCTCTTGCAAGAACCTCAGATTCCGGTGTGATTAATCCTACTGAAAATAGATTTTCAGCATTTGTATTTAAGATTCAGGCTAATATGAATAAGGCACATAGAGATAGAATTGCCTTTATGAGAATATGCTCCGGAAGGTTTGATGCGGGCATGGAGGTTAAGCATGTTCAGGGCGGAAGAACCATGAGATTGTCACAACCACAGCAGATGATGGCAAGTGACAGGCATATTGTTGAGGAAGCATACGCAGGAGATATTATTGGAGTATTTGATCCGGGTATTTTTTCTATCGGAGATACAATATGTGTTCCTTCGGACAACTTTAGATATGAGGGCATCCCGACATTTGCTCCGGAACACTTTGCAAGGGTTCGTCAGATGGATACCATGAAGCGAAAACAGTTTGTAAAGGGTATTACTCAGATTGCACAGGAGGGTGCAATTCAGATATTCCAGGAAATTGGCTCGGGTATGGAAGAAATCATAGTGGGTGTTGTAGGTGTACTGCAGTTTGAGGTTCTTAAGTATCGATTAGAGAATGAATATAATGTTGAAATACGTCTTGAGAATCTTCCCTATGAGTATATAAGGTGGATTGGCAATAAGGATATAGATGTAAGTAAAATCACAGGAACATCAGATATGAAGAAGATTCAGGATCTTAAGGGCAATCCGTTACTTTTGTTTGTTAACAGTTGGAGTGTGGGAATGGTACTTGAAAGAAATGAAGGGCTTGAACTTCTTGAATTTGGCAGAAACTAAGAAATGATTCCCTGTTTCCTATGGAGCTTATATGAAAAAAGGTTATTTAAGACTAATAATAAAATGTATAGTATTTATTCTGATTCCCTTTGGTACGGTGGCAACTGTTACCGGCTGTGAATTGAAGGACCGGGTAGAAATGTTTATTGAGGATCATTTCTCAGACTATGGAGATGAGGATTGGGACGAGGACTGGGACGAAGACTGGGACGATGAGGATTGGGATGAAGACTGGGAGGATGAAGACTGGGATGCTGAACCTACTCTTGCTCCCTTTGATGAGTTCTCTGTAACTCCGTTACCTACCATGTCTCCTGATATGGAAGAGGAAACTGTTGAGCTTGGAGAAGACGAAATAGTGTCCGGCACATTGTCTGATTCAGATGAGCTTACTAACAAGCTTAGGGATAAGAAATATTATGCCTACAGTACTCTCGCTGATGAGGAACAGTTGCTATACAGGGAGATATATAGGACACTTTATAACTTCGGCGAGAAGATTACAATGCCTACACTGGATGATGAGCTGATAGACAATGTATTTTCCTGTGTGATGGCTGATAATCCTGAGTTTTTCTATGTAAGAGGATATAATCTTATTCGCTATGAAAGAGGTGGACAGCTTAAAAATCTTGCAATTTCAGGCTTGTATACCATGACCAGGGAACAGACTGAGGCTCATAAGAAGAAGGTTGATGAGTATGTCACCCGTTGCTTAGAGGGACTTCCCAATAATGCAGATGATTATACAAAGGTTAAATATTTATATGATTATATTATTAATAACACCGAGTATGATCTTAATGCAGAGAACGGACAGAATTTTCTCAGTGTTTTTGAAAACGGTACCAGTGTATGTCAGGGATATTCCAGTGCCATGCAATATCTTATGAACAAGCTTAATATGTTCTGTGTTACTGTACGAGGTATTGCAACCAACAATGAAAATCATGCCTGGAATGTGGTTATGGTTGACGATAAATACTATCATCTTGATGTTACCTGGGGGGATACCTCATATGAATTGACTATGGATGACAGTGTTTCTTCACTTCCTGAGCTACCTAAGGTAAGCTACGAGTATTTTTGTGTTACCACTGATGAAATAGAGAAAAATCACAGACTGAATAATTATTTTGAACTTCCGGAATGTAATTCCACAGATGCTAATTATTTTGTGAAAGAGGGTTTGTTATATACAAGTGTTGATGAAGCCAAGCTTTCAAAAATGTTTAGTGATGCCTATGCCAACGGTTCAACAATGGTTATGGTGAAGTGTTCGGATGAGATTATATTTGAGGATATGAGAAGTTTTCTTATTGATGACGGCAAGGTTTTTGATTATCTTTTAGATACTAAAAATGTCAATTATGTGACTTTGGAAAGCTCTAACGAATTGATTTTCTATCTGGAAACGGTAGACGACACAGAGGAAACCGATGAAAACTATCAGAAGGTTACAGGACAATAATATTTTAGTGCTATTCAAAAATACTTAGTTCTGATATAATTATTTGATGAATTATGATTAAAACGCAGGGGATATATTTTATAATATGTTCCTTTTAATGATTATTATATCTCAGTTGGAGATGCTCCCTCATCTATATGAAGTGTAGGTGAGGTGACAATCTGAAATTCTGATATATGGATATATTTAAGACAGATGGAGGAATAATTATGGCAAAAGAATTAGATAAGGCATGTAAGGTTAATGATTCCTACGGAGAGGTAAGAATAGCAGATGATGTTGTTGCAAATATTGCCGGTATTGCTGCAACTGAAATAGAAGGTGTTGCTTGTACAGTTGGAAATATGTCAGCTGAACTGATGAGTAAGATGGGCGTAAAGTCACAGGCAAAGGGCGTTAAAGTATCTCTTGAGGATAATGTTGTTGCTGTGGATATGGCACTTATTATGAAGTATGGATACAATATTCCGGTTACCAGCAAGAAGGTTCAGGAGAGAGTGAAGACATCTATAGAAAATATGACTGGGCTTTTGGTATCTGATGTCAGTATCAGAATCGCCGGAATTGATATGTCATCACAGGCTTAGGAGCAGATAAATATGACCAGGGCAGAGATTAGAGAACATATTTTTAAATTGATTTTCAGAGTAGAATTTAATACAGAAGAGGAATTGAAGTTACAGCTTGAGGATTATTTTCAGGATGAAGAGGTTAATATTCCTGAGAAGGATGAGGCTTATATTAAGGATAAGTATTTGAGAATCTATAATATGATTGATGTACTTGATTCTGAAATTAACAGTAATTCAAAGGGCTGGGGCACAGATAGAATGGGTAAGGTTGAACTTGCCATTTTAAGACTTGCAGTATACGAGCTTAAATACGATGATACTATTCCTATTGCGGTTGCCATTGATCAGGCTGTGGAATTAGCCAAGAAATACGGCAAGGATGAGTCGAATTCTTTTGTGAATGGTGTATTATCAAGCATTGCTAAGACTTGCGAGAACAAAGGTGATTTGACAGATAAGGACTGATATGAGAAATTCATATTCTGTAGGACAAATCAATTCATATATTAAAAACATGTTTGCGCAAGATTATTTATTGCGTTCAGTTTATGTTAAGGGAGAGGTTTCTAATGTAAAATACCACTCCTCAGGTCATATTTATTTCACAATGAAGGATAAAACAGGTACGCTTTCCTGCGTTATGTTTGCAGGTAAGCGTAAGGGTCTTAAGTTTACTATGTGCGAAGGTCAGCAGATAGTATGCGGCGGAAGCATAGAGATTTATGAACGGGATGGTAAATATCAGCTATATGCGGAGGATATTGTTCTTGACGGTGAGGGACTTCTCTATGAACGTTATTTAAAGCTTAAAAAGGAGCTTGAAGAGCAGGGAATGTTTAGCTCTGAGTATAAGCGGGCAATTCCAAGATATGTGAAAACCCTTGGAGTTGTTACTGCATCTACCGGTGCTGTAATTCAGGATATAATCAATGTAAGTACAAGACGTAATCCATATATACAGATTATTCTCTATCCTGCTAAGGTTCAGGGCGAAGGAGCAAAGGAGTCCATCGTAAACGGAATACATGCTCTTCAGGAAACAAATGCAGACGTTATTATTGTAGGCCGTGGTGGTGGCTCAATAGAGGATTTGTGGGCTTTTAATGAGGAAATCGTTGCACAGGCTATTTTTGACTCGGCTATCCCTGTTATATCCGCTGTAGGGCATGAAACGGATACTACAATTGCTGATTTTGTAGCGGATTTACGTGCACCGACACCTTCCGCTGCGGCAGAATTGGCTGTATGTGATATTAGAGACCTTGATATAAGAATTGAGGATTATAAAATGACTTTGAACAAAGTCATAAGGGACTCAATTGCCGGTAAAAGAGAAGAGTATTCAAAATATCAGCTTAAAGTTGAAATTCACAACCCACTAAATAAGGTTAGAGAATACAGAAATTATTCTGTGAACCTGGAGGATAAGCTTAATAATGCAATTAATGGCATTATTAAGAATAAGCGTCATGAGCTAATGATTAAAATAGAACAGATGAAGGCTCTGTCGCCTCTTGAACGATTAAATAGTGGCTTTGCACTGGTGGAGAAGTCTGACGGTAATGTGGTTAAAGCTATTAGTGATGTTAATGAAGGAGATGTGTTAAAGCTTCATCTTAAGGACGGAGAGCTTGAGTCTAAGGTTATCAGAAAAAGGGAGGTTAAGCGGTGAATAAGGATGCAATCAAAGAAATGTCACTGGAGGAAGCCTTTGAAGCAATAGATGAACGATTGGAAATGCTTAGTGAAGATATTCCACTGGAAAAGTCATTTGAACTATACAAAGAGGGAATGGAAATCCTTAAGCTGTGTGATGAGAAAATCGATCGTGTGGAAAAACAGGTAATGATTCTTAATAATGAGGGTGAACTTGATGAATTTTAAAGAGCAGTTAAACGAACAGATAGAATATGCAGAGCATATGGTTATAAGGAATGGTGTTGTTAAGGAAGAAGGGTATCAGAAGACTGTTTTGTCTGCGATGAATTACAGTGTACTTGCAGGTGGTAAGCGTCTTAGACCTTTGTTTATGAATGAAATGTATAAGATGTTTGGTGAAGAGCATCCATGTATTGGTGATTTTATGGCAGCTATTGAGCTTATTCATACATATTCACTGGTTCATGATGATTTGCCGGCAATGGATAATGATGAGTACAGACGAGGTAAGAAAACCACACATATTGCGTATGGTGAAGATATGGCAATTCTTACGGGAGATGCGTTGCTTAATTATGCTTTTGAGATTGCCTCCTCATCCTTGTCAAAGTGTATGGATAATCCTAAGCTTCTTGAAAGAGGTGTTAAGGCTCTCCAAATCCTGTCAAAGAAAGCCGGAATCTACGGCATGGTGGGAGGACAGGTCTATGATGTTGAGGCTGAGAATAAACAGCTTTCTCTTGATGAAGACAGCCTGTTGTTTATCTTTAAGCTTAAGACAAGTGCATTAATTATAAGTGCCATGACAATTGGTGCTGTGCTTGGCGGTGCATCAGAAGCTGAGGTTATGATTGTTGAAGATATAGGTGAGGCCATTGGTATTGCATTCCAGATTAGGGATGATATTCTTGATGTTACAGGCACTCAGGAGGTACTTGGCAAGCCTATTGGTTCGGATGAGAAGAATAATAAAACTACTTATGTGACTTTGAAGGGAATAGATGCTGCCAAAGAGGATGTAGTAAGCTACTCTAATAAGGCTATTGAATTACTGGATACCTTAGGTTGTGATGCTGATTTCCTTAAGAAATTGTTTGATTATTTAATAACAAGAGAAAAGTAGGGAAATGATATGATACTTGAGAAAATTCAAAAGGCTAATGATATCAAGGAAATTCCGAAGGAAGAATATGATGAGCTGGCTCAGGAAATCAGGGATTTTCTTATAGAAAAAATCAGTGTAACGGGAGGTCATTTAGGCTCTAATCTAGGTGCTGTTGAGCTTACAATGGCACTTCATCTTGTTGCCAATCTCCCGGAGGATAAAATTGTCTGGGATGTAGGACATCAGTCATATACCCATAAGCTCTTAACCGGGCGTAGAGAAGGCTTTGACTGCCTAAGAAAATATGGTGGAATGAGCGGTTTTCCCAAAAGAAAAGAAAGTGATTGTGACTGCTTTGATACCGGACACAGCTCCACATCAATATCTGCCGGACTTGGAATAGTTAAGGCAAGAGATATTCAGAATGAGGATTATGGCGTGTTCAGCGTAATAGGCGACGGTGCTTTAACCGGTGGTATGGCTTATGAGGCTCTTAATAACGCTTCAAGACTTGAAAAGAATTTTGTTATTGTTCTTAATGATAATAATATGTCAATAGCAGAGAACGTAGGTGGTATGTCAAAGTATTTAAGAAGTATACGTACTGCTGAAGCATATATGGACTTTAAGGTCGGACTTGAGCACAGACTGGATAAGATTCCAAAGTATGGAGAAAAGATGGTGGATACCCTTAAGAAATATAAGAGCGGTTTTAAGCAGCTTGTAGTTCCGGGAATGTTCTTTGAAGATATGGGTATTACCTATCTTGGACCTGTAGACGGTCATGATATTAATGCAATGGTTAAGCTTTTTAAGGAAGCAAGAAAAATTGACAAGGCAGTACTTGTTCATGTTATTACCAAAAAAGGTAAGGGATACTTGCCTGCAGAACGTCATCCGGCACGTTTTCATGGCGCAGAGCCCTTTGATATTGAGACAGGTCTTCCCAGTAAGAACAGGGTAAAATCAAATTATACCGATGTATTCTCGACTATTATGACTAAGCTTGGAGCCAGAAATGATAAGGTTGTTGCAATTACCGCTGCCATGCCCGACGGTACCGGCCTTAAGAGATTTGCCAATATGTATCCTGACAGATTTTATGATGTGGGAATTGCAGAGGAGCATGCTGTTACCTTCGCAGCAGGACTTGCAGTAGGTGGGTTGCGTCCCATAGTAGCTGTTTATTCTTCATTCCTTCAGAGAGCCTATGATCAGATTGTTCATGATGTATGTATACAGAATTTGCCGGTTGTGTTTGCAATTGACAGAGCAGGATTGGTAGGTTCTGACGGTGAAACACATCAGGGTATATTTGATATTTCATTTCTTTCATCCATTCCTAATATGACGGTAATGGCACCAAAGAATAAATGGGAACTGTCGGATATGATTAAGTATGCTGTCAAGCATGATGGACCTATTGCGATTCGATATCCAAGAGGTGAAGCGTATGATGGGCTTAAGGAATTTAGAGCACCTGTAGAATATGGTAAATGTGAAATTGTATATGAGGAAAACGATATAGCTCTTATGGCTCTTGGAAGTATGGTGAAGGTTGCAGAGTCCGTAAGAAGCGAGCTAAAAAGAAAGGGGTATCCCTGTTCTCTTGTTAATGCAAGATTTGCAAAACCCATAGATGGTAATGCAATAGAAGAACTTGCAGGCAGCCATAAGCTTATTGTTACTCTGGAAGAGAATGTACAAAATGGTGGCTTTGGAGAAAAAATACGTGCTTATGTGGATGAGCATGGAATTGATTGTAGGGTAATGATTATTGCATTGCCTGATGATTATATAGAACATGGAAATGTTGATATATTAAAACATGAGGTTGGTATCGATTCTGATACAATTATTCAAAGGGTTATTGCAGGTTATGTAGGATGTTAAATAGGCAGGTAATATAGATGAAACAGCGTTTGGATGTTATTCTTGTTAATCAGGGATATGCACCTTCAAGAGAAAAGGCAAAGGCCATAATAATGTCAGGCAATGTCTTTGTTAAAGGTCAGAGAGAGGATAAGGCAGGTTCTACCTTTGAAGAGGATGGAATTGACTTAATGGTAAAGGGTAATTCCTTAAAGTATGTAAGTCGTGGTGGATTGAAGCTTGAGAAAGCAATTCAGGAATTCCCTATTGATTTAAATGATGCGGTGTGTATGGAT
Source organism: Lachnospiraceae bacterium (assembly GCA_045627745.1). Classification (GTDB taxonomy): domain Bacteria; phylum Bacillota; class Clostridia; order Lachnospirales; family Lachnospiraceae; genus UBA2868. The sequence continues at coordinate 10,454 of JAZQOI010000094.1, forward strand.
ATTGGGTCTTCAACCGGTGGCTTTACTGATTGTATGCTCCAAAATGGTGCTAAAAAGGTATATGCAGTAGATGTAGGACATGGTCAGCTTGACTGGAAGTTAAGAAATGATGAGCGTGTCGTATGTATGGAAAAGACTAATTTCAGATACATGGTTAAGGGCGATATTGATGATGAGCTTGACTTTGCATCCTGCGATGTGTCCTTTATATCGCTCACTAAGATTCTGCCGCCTGCATACGAGCTGCTCAAGGACGGAGCTAATATGGTGTGCCTTATTAAGCCACAGTTTGAGGCGGGACGTGAGAAGGTAGGTAAGAAGGGCGTTGTAAGAGAAAAGTCAGTCCACGAAGAGGTGGTTAACACGATTACTGAATATTGCAGGACCATAGGATTTATGCCACTGCTGCTCACCTTTTCACCAATAAAGGGACCGGAGGGTAATATAGAGTATCTGATTTTCTTGAAAAAACAGGTAAGAATTGGGGATAATGAATACGAGCCTGTAGAAAGCTTGCCTGATAATTACAGGGAAATTGACAGCGTATATATTAGTGAGGTAGTAAATAAAGCCCACGAAGGTCTTCAGTAACAGAAAGGAGAAGCTAATTATTTAGCGTAATAAGAATGAGAATCCTCGTAGCATCGAATGTAGAAAAGGATATAGATGGAGAGTTTGGAGAAAAAATTAAACAGTATCTTACAGAAAAGGATGTTGCTGTAAGTTTATGCAGAATTAGCTATAACAGCCTTGATAGTCTTAAGGATATACTAAGAAACGGATTTAATCCCGATTGTATTATGGTGCTGGGAGGAGATGGAACCTTTATTCAGGTTGCGGGAATAATTGCAGGTGAATCGATTCCGATGCTTGGCATTAATCTTGGTAATTTAGGTTATTTGGCAGAAACGGAAAAGGATCAGATATATCCTACTATAGACAGGCTTATAAAAGGTGAATACGATATAGAGGAGCGAATGATGCTTAGGGCTTGTGCCAAGGATTGTACAGATGCTATAGCTCTTAATGATATTGTTATTTCAAGAAAGGGCGGTCTTCGTGTTATAAGATGCTTAATATATGTTAATGGTAAATTCTTAAGTGCTTATGATGCGGATGGAGTTATTGTATCAACACCTACAGGCTCTACCGGCTATAATTTGTCGGCAGGTGGTCCGATTATTGAGCCGGATGCTAAAATGATTGTTGTTACACCAATATGTCCACATACAATCAGTACACGTGCTGTTGTATTATCGCCGGATGATGAAATAGAGATTCAGATTGCTGAGGGAAGATATGACAATCAGTATGAGGCAAGTGTTATAAGTGATGGTGTGCTGACCGCCAATCTTGCTTCTCTTGATGCTGTTAAAATCCAATGTGCAAAAGAAGTAACTAAGGTTATCAAAATGAGCAAAGAAAGCTTCCTTGATACTTTGGCACGTAAAATGGGACATAATTAGTACATTATATATTAAGTGAGTAAAAAGATGAAAAATGACAGATTAAGTAAAATAATGGAGATTATTTCTACGGAAATAGTACAGACACAGGAGGAACTGGCTGACAGACTGAATCAGGAAGGGTACAGTGTAACACAGGCAACCGTGTCAAGAGATATTAAGCAGCTAAACCTTATTAAAATACCGGTGGGGGATGGTCGATCAAAGTATGCACTTCATATGGATGGTAAAATGGATATTGACGAGAAATATGTCAATGTACTTAGAGCAGGCTTTAAGTCTATGGATATGGCTCAGAACATCCTTGTTATTAAGACTATGTCGGGTATGGCAATGGCTGTGGCTACAGCCCTTGATTCAATGAATTTCCCACAAATGGTAGGCAGTATAGCGGGAGATGATACTGTAATGTGCGCCATAAGAACTGTTGAGGATACATATGTTGTAATGGAAGCAATCTCGGATTTGCTGTCTTAGTTATTTTAAATATTTTATACAGAGGTAGAAAATGTTATTAAATTTACATGTAAAGAATGTTGCCCTTTTAGATGATGTGGAAATTGATTTTGGTAAAGGGTTAAATATTTTGACGGGCGAAACAGGTGCCGGCAAGTCACTGCTTATCGATTCCGTCAATTTTGCTTTGGGTAAGAGAATGCCTAAGGATGTAGTAAGAGAGGATTCGGAATATGCTCTCTGTGAATTATGCTTTTCTGTAGACAATCCGGCAGTTAAGACTGCTATTGAGGAGCTTGATATTCCGGTAGCTGATAATGAGGTTATATTGCAACGCAAAATCATGAAGGGAAGAAGTATTTTAAAGGTAAATGGTGAAACAGTAACTGCTACTGTAATTAAGGAAATTGCTTCACTGCTTATTGACATTCATGGTCAGCATGAGCATCAATCATTGCTATATAAGAGCAAGCATAAACTTATTTTGGATGAATATGCAGGCGAAGAGCTTAAAAAGGTTCTTTCTGTAATTAAGGAGGAATACGCTCAATATTCTTCTGTGTTAAATGAGCTTGAAGCTGCTAAGGACAGTGATAAGAGTAAGGACAAGGAGCTTGACCTTGCTAAATTCGAGATAGAGGAAATAGAACGTGCAGCAATTAAGGCTAATGAATTTGAAGAGCTGGAGGCTGAATACAGAAAGCTTGGTAATTCTAAGAAGATTGCTGAAAGTATATCTGCTGTTCATCAGATGTGTGGATATGATTTAGATGGTGCCGGCGGCAGTATAGGACGAGCGCTTTCACGTCTTAGCAGTGTTGCTGATTATGATGATGATATTAATTCAATGGTGGCTGAGCTTACTGATATAGACAGCGTGCTTAATGATTTTAACAGAAGTCTTGCTTCCTATGAGGATAATCTTGATGTTAGTCCTGAGCGTTTTGCTGAGGTTGAGGAACGACTGAATATGTTGAATCATATTAGGAATAAGTACGGTGATACCTACGAGGCTATTAATGAATATCTTGCTGACAAACAGGCACTTGTAGAAAAATACTCCAATTTTGAGGAGTACATTAAGAAATTGCAGGATTCATTGTCTGAGCTTAAGTGTAAGCTCATTACAGACTGTGAGAAGGCTTCTAAAATCAGAGTTAAGACCGCTGAGGCCTTACAGTCACAGATAAAGGATGCTTTAAAGGATCTTAATTTCCTGGACGCGAATTTTAATATTTCTGTTACTGCTGATGAAAAGTATTTATCGGCAGCAGGCTATGATGATGTGGAATTTTTGATAAGCACTAACCCCGGTGAGAAAATCAAGCCCCTTACTGAGGTGGCATCCGGCGGTGAACTATCAAGAATTATGCTGGCACTTAAATCAGTTATTGCTAAGAAGGATAATGTTGAAACGCTGATTTTTGATGAAATAGATACAGGTATAAGCGGAAGAACCGCTCAGATGGTATCTACCAAGCTTAAGGAATTATCAGGTGAGAGACAGATTATCTGTATTACCCATCTTCCACAGATTGCTGCAATGGCTGATGAACATTTTGAAATATCCAAGGAAGTTGTCAATGAGAGGACAAGGACAAATGTGGTAGCCCTAAGTGAGGAGGATTCGGTAAGAGAACTTGCCAGAATGCTTGGCGGAGTAGAGATAACAGAAAATGTAATTAACAACGCAAGAGAGATGAAAATACTTGCCAAGGATTTAAAAAAATGATATTCTATTGACGTTGTACGTGTTCGTGTTTTATTTGGGGTTGAAGTATAAATGAAGAAGAGGTTATTTTGGCTGATTATTCCGATGATTCTTTTAATCATCGGTGTTGGTGCATATGTTGTGGTTAATGCAACACCGGGCAGTTCTATTAAGGTTTCTGATTATTTTGAATACACAGTTGAAGGGTTCAATTCTACGGCATATTTAAATCTTACCAGAAAAGATGATATGATGTTCGACGAAATCGACGTGATTCGTATTGAACAGAAGGAAGCATTAATTAAGAATAATAATGTTACTGCAGATGAATATATGATTTTTGCTGCAGGTATTGAGGCAATTCCTGACAAGACAGAGAACTTGTCCAATGGAGATACGATTACATTCTCATTCCTGTATAATAAGGAGTTGGCTAAGGAGCTTCGAATTGCGGTTGATGATACTCCGGTATCATTTACGGTATCAGGGCTTAAGGATGCGTTAGTACTTACCAAGGAAGATTTGTTTGCTGACCTTAATGTGACTTTCAGTGGAATATCTCCTAATGTTACAATGGAGATTACCAATAACAGTGCCAATGAATTTATACAGGGGCTTGTGTTTAATCCGGTAGAGTATAAGGAAACATATCAGAGTGGTGATGAGGTCGCAATAAGATGCTTCTATGATGATAGTCAGACTCTCAGTGATACATATTTAATTGAGGGTAAATCAGAGGATTGCATTATGACTTATAAGGTCGATAATGTGGACACTTATGCAACCGATTTGTCACAGATTCCTGATTCTGTTATCAGAGAGGCAATTGATGCCGGTAAGTCAGCATTTGTGGATGCCAATGAATATGGTGTTCGTATATTCTGCGAGGCTCATCTTGTTCCGGTGTATATTGATAAGAAGGCTACCTTCCGCTATCTTACACCCAGATTGATTTCAGCGTATTTTAAAACGGTTAATGCTTCGGCAGCAGGTAAGGATGGCAATCATTATAACGATCTGGATTTGATATATGAGGTTGAGATTACGCAGGCAGACGGAGTTACCTGTGGATGTGAAGCAGTTGTAAGGTTTAGTGAGTTCCTTGTCAAGGGCGACGGAAGCCTTGAATACGATTTTTCTAATCCTAAGATAATATCTGCATCTTATCAGAATTCGGCAATCGTTAAGAATGTTGTTACTAAATACGAGGATACATATTCTATAGAAAAGCTTGATATTAGTAAATATTGATTTTGTTAGCGCTCCCTATTTAGGGGGCGTTTTTAAACAGGGGTATTTGATGTGATTAGGACTAATAAGAAAATAAATATGCTAAATCTAATAAGAAAGGTATCTGTTATTGCTGTGCCTATAGCGTTGCAAAATCTTTTGGCTTCTACGGGTAGTATGGTAGATACTATGATGATTGGATCCCTTGGTGAAACGGAGGTGGCCGCTGTTGGGCTGTGTGCCCAATTCTCCACATTATTGTTTTCGAGTTATTGGGGCTTTGCCGGTGGCGGAATCCTGTTTATTTCTCAGTATTGGGGAATACAGGACAAAAAGGGAATTAATCGTTCCTATGGATTGATGATAAGCTGTATGATGCTTATGGCATTTATTTTCGCAGGACTGGCTATAATTGGTCCTGATACTGTAATGGGTATATATACTGATAAGGAGAATATAAGAAGGGCGGGAATTGATTATTTAAGAATAATCGGATATGCCTATCCGCTTGAGGTTCTGTCCATAGGAATGGGTGTGTTATTGCGAACCACTGAACAGGTGAAAATACCTCTATATGCATCAATTGTGTCTGTATTAACCAATATAGTTCTTAACTGGATATTTATATTTGGTAAATTGGGAGCACCTGCTATGGGGGTTAGGGGCGCTGCAATTGCTACGTTGTGTTCGGCCATTGTAAATGTTGCTTTAATATGCATACTTTCTAAGATTAAACGACATGATTTCCTTTTTATGATTAAAGAGCACTATAAATGGGACACTTCATCAGTTGCGCTATATTTGAAAAAATGCTTTCCAATTCTATGTAACGAGTTTGCAATGGGTATCAGCAATCTTATTATTAATGTTGTTCTTGGACATCAGGCAGCAGCCGGTATAGCAGCACTTGCAGTATTTAGAACAATAGAAGGATTGATTATAGGATTCTTTTCAGGTTTTTCGTCAGCATCAAGTATTCTTGTAGGAAAGTGTGTAGGTTCAGGACTTCTTGATGAAGCATTTGAAAGAGCCAGGCGTATTGTCTATATGTGTCAGGGATGTATATTATGTATTGTGATTTTGCTTTTAGGAATTCATACGCCCCTGCTACATATGATGAGCCTTAGTGGAGAATCCTTTAGAATCGGTACGGGTTTGCTTATTATTTATGGTGTTGCCTGTGTAATAAGGATGGGAAACTGGACTATGAATGATACCTTCAGATCGTCCGGTGATTCTGTTACGGGAACGGTGCTTGAAATTGTATTTATGTATGTTTTGGTTATTCCATGTCTTTTACTTGCCGCATATAAATTTAAGGCATCTTTTCTTGTGATTTTTGCCATGTCATATATTGATGAGCCTATAAGATATGTAATTATGCAGTATCATTTGTACAGTGGTAAGTGGATTAAGCCTGTAACAGATGTTGGAAAGGCAAAGCTTGCTGAGTTTTTTGAAAAATAGTCAAAAGTTACAAACAATAGTTGCTTTTTACTGGAATTTTATGTTCAATTTGTGTATAATGATTTTGATAGTCATTTGCCAGAAAATGTGACAATTAGAAAGTAGGAGGCTCATATGAAAAAAATACTGTTTGTAGCATCGGAATGCGTTCCATTTGTTAAGACAGGAGGTCTTGCTGACGTAGTGGGGTCACTGCCTAAGTGCTTGGATAAGAAGTATTTCGACTGCAGAGTTATAATACCGAAGTATATGTGTATTTCAAATGAGTATCGCGATCAGATGGAATACGTAGGCCATTTCTATATGGATTATGATAATAAGACTCAATACGTAGGAATAATGAAGATGGAATACGATGGTATTCAGTATTATTTCGTAGATAATGAGTATTATTTCTCAGGCCCTAAGCCCTATGGAGATGTATTGTGGGATATGGAGAAGTTCTGCTTTTTCTGTAAAGCAGCATTATCGATTTTGCCTGTTGTTGGATTCCAGCCTGATATTGTTCATTGTCACGACTGGCAGACAGGACTTATTCCGGTATATCTTAAAGAGAGATTTCATGAGGGTGAATTTTACCGTAATATGAAATCAATTATGACTATTCACAATCTGAAGTTCCAGGGAGTATGGGACCTTAATACACTTAAGGCATATTCGGGACTTCCGGATTACTATTTTACAGCGGATAAGCTGGAAGCCTATAAGGATGGAAATATGTTAAAGGGTGGTATTGTATTTGCAGATGCCATTACTACTGTTTCTAATACTTATGCAGAAGAGATTAAGATGCCATTCTATGGTGAAGGACTTGACGGACTCTTAAGATCCAGATCGGATGCACTTCGTGGTATTGTAAATGGTATTGATTATTCTGATTACGACTCATCTAAGGATAAATATATTGTAAAGCCTTACGACGCCAGAGATTTTCGTAAGGAAAAAATCAAAAACAAGAGAGCACTTCAGGAAGAACTGGGGCTTGACCGCGATGACAACAGATTTATGTTAGGTGTTGTAAGTCGTCTTACCGACCAAAAGGGATTTGACCTTATTGCTTATATTATGGATGAATTGTGTCAGATGGATGTTCAGATAGTTGTTCTCGGAACAGGTGAGGACCGGTACGAGAATATGTTTAGACATTTTGATTGGAAGGATGGCAACAAGGTATCTGCCAATATATATTATTCGGAAGCAATGTCCCATAAGATATATGCCGGTGCTGATGCATTCCTTATGCCATCCCTGTTTGAGCCTTGTGGTTTATCACAGCTTATGGCACTTCGATACGGTACTATTCCTATTGTACGTGAAACAGGTGGACTTAAGGATACTGTTGAGCCCTACAATGAATATGAATCCAAGGGAACCGGATTCAGCTTCACTAACTATAATGCTCATGAGCTTCTTAATACCATCAGGTATGCTTATGACGTATACACCAATCATCGCCGTGAGTGGAACAAGATGATTGACCGTGCTATGGCCGCTGACTTTAGTTGGCATGTAAGCGCACTTAAGTATCAGGAGATGTACGATTGGTTGATAGGGTAGGCTATTGTATTTTTAGATTTGTGGGAAAAAGAGAGGATAGTAATGTCAAAATCAGAAGCTTTACATGAATTGTATAATGTTTGCCAAGAGTTGAATTTTGATGATTCTCCGCAACTTGCAATGGAGGCTGAGTCAGAAGCGGAAGCTGCTTTTTTCCGTGTTGTTACTGATTTCATTTTGCA
>JAZQOI010000095.1:0-4543 GCA_045627745.1 Lachnospiraceae bacterium
CCAAAACATGAAAAAGTAGCCATTTTTTGCAGAAAAATGAGCGGATTTTGAATGTTTTGAGGATTTCGAGAGCTCGTAGAGCGGAGAAATCCGGTATCGTTGGGGGCAAAATACCTTTTGACCCCAACATCATAGAATATACAGGTAACAGAAAGCAGGTGAGCCTATGTCATCACAATTTTTCGGATTAAATATTGCATATACAGGTTTACAGGCAGCCAATGCCAATCTTACCACTACAGCTAATAATATTTCCAATGTGGAAACACAAGGGTATTCAAGACAGCATGTGGTACAGGAGGCAGCCAATGCTATCCGTACCTATACCTCCTATGGTATGGCTGGAGCAGGTGTTGATGCCAAGGCTATAGAACAGGTGAGAAATGAGTTTTATGATTTAAAATTCTGGAATTCAAATGCTAATTTAGGCTGTTTTGAAATAAAAGAAGAATATATGCGTCAGATTGAAGATTATTTTACTGAAACCGATACAGCAAGAGGTTTTGGAACCATATATTCAGATATGTTTGCTGCCCTTGATGAGGTATATAAGTCACCGGCGGATACAGCAATTAAAACAGAGGCACTTGCATCAATAGGTAATCTGTGTGAGTATTTTAATTCCTCCAGTACGAACCTAAGAAAGCTTCAGGAGGATGCAAATGCAGAGATTAAGAATGAAATTAATCAGATAAATACAATCGCTGCAGAAATTGCATCGATTAATAAGCAGATTAATGCTATAGAAATTAATGGCATTATAGCCAATGAATTACGTGATAAGAGATCCCTCTTTATTGATGAGCTTTCCAAGTATGTGGATGTGGAGGTAGACGAGGTTCCGATTTTCACAGAAGAAGGTGGAGAAGAGGAATCCGGAGCAACACGATATTTTGTAAGAATTGCAGGTGGACAGGAGCTTGTTAATACCTACGATTACAATACCTTAGAGTGTGTTGCAAGAGATTATAAGGTTAATCAGTCAGATGCTGAGGGTCTTTACGACATTGTCTGGAGTAACGGTCTTGAATTTAATTTATATGGTAAGAATCTTGGAGGAAGTCTTAAGGGACTTGTAGAGATTCGTGATGGAAATAATGAAGAATATTTTGATGGTACAGTTCAGGCGGTTACTGTAGAGGGTTCAGGTTCTTCAGCCAAATCAAAGGTTCTTATATCTGCAGACCATGACTATATGCAGGTGGAAAATAAATCTACTCTCACCAATATGGGTATTATTACCTTAGGTAATAAGGAATTTGAATTTGAATCCTGGGAATATGATGCTGATACTAAGTCATATACCTTCGTAGTGGCAGGAGATGCATCCTCCTTTGCACCACAGGAAATAACATTAGATGGTAAGACAGAGACTGAATACAAAGGTGCCACTGTCGGTTCCTCTGTAGCCTTTAAGGGAATTCCCTATTATCAGGAGCAGATGAATGAGTGGGTTAGAGAGTTTGCCAAGGCAATGAATGATATAGAGCTTACGGCTAAGGACAAAGAGGGCAACAGCGCTGATGTATTATTTGGTGCCAAGGATATCACCGATGATAATATGTATCATTTTACAGAGGATGGTAGCTTCACATCTACCTCTGACAGCTATTATCAGCTTACAGCATCAAACTTTATGGTAAACAGAGACATGATAGAGGATGTCAGTAAATTCCTTACTAATTCTGATTATTATGAAGGTCAGGATCAGCAGGATATTATAGATAAGATGATGGATGTTCAGACCAATAAGGATATGATGTCCTTCAGAGGCTGTACCTCCAAGGAATTTTTGCAGTGTATTCTTGCAGATGTAGCCCTTGATACTAATTCTGTAAGAACCTTTGCAGAAAACTATGGAAATATTACAGATTCTATTATCAATCAGCGATTATCGGTGTCAGGTGTTGATAACGATGAGGAAGCTCTTAATCTTGTAAAGTTTCAGGAAGCATATAACTTAGCTTCCAAAATGATTCAGGTGTTTACGGAAGTATACGACCGTTTGATTTTGTCAACGGGAGTATAGGGAGGTGTCTTATGAGAATAACCAATGGAATGATTAATAACAATACCAAAGCAAATATTATGATTAACAAGGAGTATTCCGACAAGCTTAATACAATGGTTGCCAATGGTCAGAAAATCACACGTCCTTCAGATGATCCTGTTATTGCAATCAGAGCACTTCGACTTAACAGTAATATTTCAGAGATTAATCAGTTTTATGATAAGAACATTCCTGATGCAGAGGCATGGCTTCAGACAACAGAAACTGCACTTAGTCAGACAGAATCGGTTTTGTCATCAGTTCAGGAATACTTAACTCAGGGGGCTTCTGATGATAATACAGCCCAGGACAGAATGAATATACTAGAGAATTTAAGAGCTCTTAAGGATCAGATTTATTCTGCCGGTAATTCTGATTATGCAGGAAGAACAGTTTTTACCGGATTCAGAACAGGTGAATCGCTTACTTATAAAGAGGCAGAAAAAGACCTTATCAATATAGTAGAAACCTTTGATGAAACCTGTGTTGAAACAATGACTTATATATCAGGGGATTTTAGTGTGGATTCATCCAGTATTCCTGATACACCTACTAATCAGACTGATATTACCTCAAGTGATGTATATAGAATACGTCTTGCCTACAGTAAGCTGACAAGTGATCAGATGGGTGTGGATGGAGCTACTATTCCAAGTCAGTTCTCTATTACTATGAAGGATGGAACTACGAAGGATTACAGTGTAGATGTTGTTGAACTGTCTGCAGATCAGGCAACAAATGACAGCTACTATACAGATATAGGTGATGATGAGGTTCGTCTTATTACCACTACAGGTGAGCTTATTATTGGTAAGAATGTTCGTGAAGCAATGCAGAGTACAGGCTCTACAGCCAGCTTTGAGTATTCCAAGGAGGAATGGGAGAAGAACGATCCAAGACCCGAGCATTATTTTGCCTGCAGGAATTATGATGACGCTTCTGATTCTATTGTTGAATATAATTATGATGATTCAACAGACCCAAGTACTCCTGATTTTAAAAATCAGAAAATATCCTACGAGATTGCATACAACCAGAAGGTTGATATAAACACTAATGCCAATGAGGTATTCTCGACCAACATTACAAGGGATGTGGATGAACTGCTTGATATTACACAGTCTGTAATTGATGCAGAAAAGAAAGTGGATACTCTTAATAAAATGAAGAGTGATAGTTCTTATTCAGAGGAAGAGCTAAAGAATATTTCTACCATGTATGACGCTGCCGTAAAGGAATTCGATATGCTTAAGGAAAAAATGCAGAATATGTTTTCTAAGGGACTTACTACCTTTAAGGGATATTCTGATAATGTTAACCTTCGAATTTCCTATGTGGGTAGTATGAGAGCAAGGGTAGAGCTTACCAAGGAACGTGTAGGTGAGCAGCTTTCTAACTTCAAGGAGCTTGCCGATTCTAACATTAATGCGGAATTAGCGGAAACAGCAATTGATTTAAAAAATGCCGAGCTTGCACTGGAGGCGGCTCAGGCAGCAGCAGCTAAGGTGGCAAAGCAGACACTGCTTAATTATCTGTAATATTTTTAGACGTACTTTTCACATCACAACGCTGAGACTTATTTAAACAAAGGTTCAGAAAATACAGTCAAATTTATAGATTTTATTTCACAATTAATGTATTATTAATATATGATTCATTAAATTGTTAGTGTTTTGGGTTACGAAGGGAGAAGGTTATGATTATTAATACAAAGATATTTGGCGAAATTGATGTTGATGAGAGTAAGAAGATTACATTTCCTCAGGGTATAGTTGGATTTGCAGAGCTTAAGGATTTTATGCTTGTTCATGACAATGAGAAGACAGGTGGTATTCGTTGGATGCAGTCCCTTCAGGAGCCTGCCTTTGCAATGCCTGTAATTGATCCACTGGCTGTAAAGGAGGATTACAATCCTTCGATTGAGGATGAGCTGCTTAAGCCTTTAGGAGAGGTTAATCCTGAAGATATGCTGGTACTTGTTACTATTACCGTTCCTAAGGATATCGAAAATATGACGGTTAATCTTCGTGCTCCTATAATTATAAACAGTGCCACAAGAAAGGCAGGACAGATTATTATTGAGGATGATTCATATCTTGTAAAATATCCTGTATATGACATCTTGAAAAAAGCGAAGGAAAGGGCAGGTGAGTAACATGTTAGCATTATCAAGGAGGAGAAATGAGTCACTTGTTATCGACAACTGCATCGAAATAACTGTACTTGATGTTAGAGGTGACCAGGTTAAAATAGGAATTAAGGCGCCTAAGGATGTTCCTGTGTATCGTAAGGAGGTATATCTTCAGATTCAGGAGGCCAATAAGCAAGCTCTTGAGGCTGAGAGCTTAGAAGCACTTAAAAATATGTTTTGATACCAGGGTCAAAAGGTCATGCTGACTCGTCGTGCTTGCACGTAAGAGGCTGTATGCACCTTTATGACCCGCCAAAACATGAAAAAGTAGCCATTTTTTGCAGAAAAATGAGCGGATTTTG
>JAZQOI010000096.1:0-64299 GCA_045627745.1 Lachnospiraceae bacterium
GAATCTGTATCGTATGGGAATAAACTATCTTGAAGATAGTCAAGTACCTAATACAGTTATGGTTGAGTAAACTCTGCCATAAAGGGTGCTGTCAACCACCCTATGATGTAACGCCACTTTAGGTAGTAATACTTATTGGGGGTTAAAGGTCGGAGGCGTAAGCCGTTACTACGACTGGGCAGTTACAAGCCCATTACCTTTAGGTGATGGGTAGTTGACTAGTGGAGTTTTCAATATTATTTCCTCCATTTATCCTGAATAATAGCAATCAAATCATCATCGTCATCATCGCCATCATCCGTCGCGAAGTCGTCAAAGAACTGTTCTACTATTCTTCTATCAAGTCCCAAAATGTCAGTATCCCTTAAGATTTCCTCTCTCGAAGCCAATCCAGTTATATATGCACTCTTCATTTGCATATATAATATACTATCACCTTCAAAAAACGGATTATCGCAACTATAAAGAACCTCTACTCGTTTTGAAGCAATTTCTATTTCGCTGATAACATCCTTAATAAAAGAATAATTTTCTATATATATATCAACATCATTGATATATTTTTCTTCATACAAACGATATATTACCGCTTTTAATGGCAACTGGTATTTCAGAGTCAACAATATAGAAATAGCTGCATAATCCGGATAATCAAGCTTTACTCCATCTTTTCCCTTGACTCTTTGCGAATAATACTTAACTTCTGCTCTAAGAGCCTCTTCCGGAAGGAGAAATTCTGCAGCAAATCTGCTTGCTCTCTTTTCATTTACATTCTCTAATGAAGAAAAATTACAAATATACGGATTGTCCTTTATTTCAGCATAATCATGTATATAATGGTAGTATTCATGCATTGTCGTAAATATTTGATTTATTAATGGCTTTTTTGAATTTAAAATGATATATGCCTTATCTTCACCATTCTTTGGTATATACAACATTCCATCAATTTTTTCAGATTCAAAATCAATAAATTCAAATCTTAAACCTGGCTCATTACTTGTAATTATTTCAAAAACTTTGTCACCTATAGGTGCCAGTGCATAATCGACTCTTTTCTCTTTAGCAAGCTTCTTTATTTCATACACATCCGCATCTGTAAGATTTGTTGTATTAAAATCATATTCTTTTTGATAATAACGCTCGAAGAGTTCTTGATTATCAGTCGATACCATTTAAGCTCCTTCTATATGACGATTCATATTTTTCTTTGATTTTGATTCGCTCCATCACATACTCTATCTTTGCCCTATCTGGTTCTTCAAGTTTTCCCATAAGATAGATTAAAGCATTAGTATTTTTTTCTTTGAAATATGAATTAGGTTCAAATCCACCCATATTGCATACCTTATTCAGTATATCTAACGATGGGATTTGCTTACCTGTTTCCAATAAAGACAATGTACTTCTGTTCACATCAAGTTTTTCTGCAAATCTAACTTGTGATTCTTTACCTCTTAAATGCATCAAATCATCACAAAACTTCTTAATATCAAACTCCTTCATGCCATTTCCCTCCATGGTCCATTTAAACAGACCAATTGTTATCTTATCAGAAACAATTCATTAAGTAAACATTTTTGTTAATTATTTTAACAAAATATTACTATATTTCTCTAGTATTATCAATATTTCTGTTAAAAAATCCAACACAAAATATATAGATTCCAGACGAGTTTTCTCTCGCCTGGTAATACCAACAACTTTAAATTGCTTCCTGAAGTTTTTTGTTCGGAGTTCGCTTTGGCTTAGGTGCCTTTGCTGATTTCTCCTTTGTTTTTTCAAGCTTCTTTTTTACGGATTCTTTTTCCTTTGGCTTATCATCTTTGCTCTCAGCCTTATCCTTTACCTACTCATTCAAGGAAACAGATTCTGAGGGCAAAGAAAATACCATTTCTTTCACTGTAAAGGAAAAGCGCATTGTATCCTACAATCCGTCTTTGGCTGCAAAACAAAAAGCAGAAATATTAAAACAGGTGGATAAGGCAAGTGGATATACAACCTACAAAAAAATGACCAAAACGAACTTGGCGATGCTTCAAAATACGTGAGTATAACAAGTACCGATAAGGATGGCAAAAAAGTAAAACCAATCATAAATCTAAACCAAGACAAGATAGATGAAGACCTCAGATTTGCAGGTTATAATCTCATGGTCACATCGGAAATTGATATGGATCCGCTTGATGTCTATAAAACATATCATAGTCTTTGGAAAATAGAAGAATCCTTCCGAATAACCAAATCTTATCTTGATGCAAGACCAGTTTATGTTCAAAAAAAAGAAACAATCTACGGTCACTTTCTAATCTGTCACCTCAGCTTGTTTCTTTTGCGTGTCCTTGAAATAAAATGTTTTAAAAACGAAGTTAATTCATACGATTTGATAAACTTCATGCGTGATTTCCGTATTGTTGACAAAGGTGACGGTACCTATATTAATATTTCCCAAAATCAGCAAGCGAATGAAAAAATCAAAAACGTCACCGGAATTAATACTTTAGATGCTCTCTTCTTATCTCAAAACGAAGTTGAAAATATATTCTCAAACTGCATGCTAATCAGTTCTTGAGTACTATGTTTTGAGAGAAACGACGGAAGTCAGGTAGTATTCCATTTCAAGTGTCCTGCACAATAAATAACAGTGTTATTGATGTAATTTATAAAAAGTATTTCATTTATAAAATCTATATTTTTTTCAAAATGTAGTATATTTTTGTTGACATACCACAAATTATATAATAGTATAGGCTTCAAGTTCGAAACATCAAGTGGAACTTATAATTTTCAAACTATTGTTCGAGTGAATAAATAATTATAATTATTTAGATGCAATAAGTCAAGCATTACTTGACAAACACTTATTTTATGGTAACATAATATGTAGTGAACGTGTTACGGAAGCTTGAGTGGCCCGTGACCTAAAGAGGCTCCTACGGGAGCCTCTTTTTATTTTCATCCAAACAAAAGGGAATATAAAACGATGGACAAGCCTTATACCACATATGATGAACAATTAAAAATATTAACCGACAAGCATCTTGTAATTAAAGATAAAGAGGAAGTAGTTAAATTACTTAAAAAATGTAGTTATTTTGGTTTAGTTACCGGTTATAAGCATCCTTTTAAAGATAAAGAAGGCTTTTATAAAATTCATACAACAATTAATGATATTTACGCATTATATTCGTATGATATGGAATTACGAGAATTATTTCTAAAATATATATTAATAGTAGAAAACCATATCAAATCCCTAATCTCATACTGTTTTTGTGATTCTTTTGGAGAAGAAGAATCTGCTTATTTAAATGCAAATAATTATGATTATAATCAATCTAAACAGGACGAAATCAATTATCTAATTGGAAAATTGAAAAAGGAAATGAATAATTATGATTGTCATCCTTATCTCCAACATCAAAAAAATCATGGAAATATACCTTTATGGGTACTTGTAAAAGTATTAACGTTAGGGGTGATTTCAAATATGTATAGATTGTTAAAACCTCAAACTCAAACAATGGTATGTAAAGAATTTAAATATATCTCTGAGGAAGATTTGGCACAAATGCTAGAAATGCTATCAAGATTCAGAAATGTATGTGCACATAATGAGCGATTATATGATTATAAATACATTCGTATAAAAGATGGGAAGATGCTCTCAACAGAGATTAGAACAACAGATGTTCATAAAATTCTAAAACTCAAAACTCAAAAAGGAAGTTATGTACAAGGAAAGAATGATTTATTTTCAGTCGTAATTATCTTTAAATATCTGTTATCTGATGAGGAATTATCGTCATTTATAGAAAGTTTTGATTCTGTTACAAATAAACTATTAAGTAAAACAAATATAATTCAAAAGAGCCAGATATTGAAATTAATGGGATTCCCAAATAATTGGCAAGAAATAAAAAATTGCCCAAAACATATTAACAAAGAAGAATAATAAAAAAACCACCCTATAATTTCTAAGTATCTTGATAAGGTGGTTTTTTTGTATCCTGTAGCAGTGAACTAAACGACATTGTCCCTTAGGTGGTGGGTAGTTGACACATTTCTTTATCAATTACTTCGTATTTTTCTCCAAGACCTTTAATGCATCTGCGAATTTGCTTTTAAATATTTCTATATTCTCCGGACTGCTCATATCACCATCTTCATCGATAATTTCTTTTGCAGTGGAATCAATAATATAAACATCCTGAGTCTGAGCATTTTCTATAGTATTCTTAAGCAGTCGCTTTGTTCCTACATTTAGTGAATTGATTTTATTCAAAGTCAATTCCTTATTGTCGGTTGCCTTTGAAACAATTGCAGCCATACGTATAGCCCTAAGAGAAACATTAATGGAGTTTTCAATTGTACCAATTATTGTACTGTTATTATTCTTAAGTAGTAAAAGAGCTGCTATCTCCTGCTGATTAACTGTTTCAATCTGCCGAATTTCAAGAAGGCGTCTGCGAAGTCTGTCAAGAATATCCTGTTCTATAAAGTTAATCTTCTCCTGCTCCTTAAATGCATTTTCGGAATTAGAATCATATTCTCCCTTCTTTATAGTGAGAAGCTTAGATATCTGTTCCTCCATGACTTTGCCCTGGTCAAGACATTTTTCAATCCTTGCAGTAAGCTTTTTAATATTATCAATATCAATATCAAGGGTGGTATTATCCATTCTTAGGACTCTGCTTTCCTTGTCAAGTTCCTTAACAATATCCGACACCTCAGTATCCACATTTCTGTATCGTTCGAAATACTTTCCGGACAGATTAAACAGACTATGAATCCCACCCTTTCTAAAGTCAATATCCCTAGGATCAAGCTCACGCATTTTCTCTGCTAAAAGCTTAAGTGCCTTTATGTCAGTATCCCTTCCGGCTATGGAATTACGACCGGTAGTCCTTGCATTACTTCGCTTAAGCTCTTCCATCGCATCCATTCCCAGATTATCTATTATAGAAATCAAGTCACGCTTACATTCATAATCTTCAATATTTAATTCACTGAGTTTTTTTATATACTCATTTGTTTCTTCTTGACTCATTAAATCTTCCATGCAAGCTTCCCCCACGCATCACCCTTTAGTAAGACACATTCACAGTCCCCCCAAGCATTCGCAACCGTCTCTCTTCGTTCGACTTGTTGCTCATGTTGTGGGGTCTCTGCTTCGCAGATTAATCCAAAATATAGCACAAGCTCTTAGCGTGCAAGCACGCCCGAGCATGTGCTATATTTTGGATTACTGTGAATAGAAACTTTGTTACATGTTTGCGTTAAACAACTGTTTTAGCTGGTAGGTAACATCGTCGGTACTGGCGTTAATGCTTGCGCCCTCATTTATTTCACTTAAAGCATTCATTGCATCAGTGTCTCCGTCATTGTAACAGATTGTGTAAATAGGAATCTGTAATCCTGATACAACCGATTTAACATCACTTAATGAATAGCCTCTGTTCTGAACACCATCAGAAAGTACGAATACAATGCACTTTGCATCAGGCATAGTTTCAATCTGTTTGTTAATCATATCAAGTGCAACACACACTGCATCGTAGGTTGCTGTACCACCATTTGCTGTTAGTGTTTCAACAGTACCCTTGAAATATGATTGCTGCGTAAGATCAAACTTGGATATAGGAAGTCCAATTGTAACTTCATCGTTATAGCTTACAAGTCCGATATAATTATCCTCATTAATGTACTGAATAGAATTAACCAGTGAATCCTTAAGGGTATTCAGCGGAACACCATCCATAGAACCGGAAACATCTGTAACAAATACACATACAACAGGCTTGGTATCCTTGTTTTCCTTATAGAGCTCCTGAGCTTTTATCAAATCATTTCCATCATACTGCACCGACATGTACGAATAACCCTCAGGTGTAACATTGAAGCCATCCTCCTTGGCCAGAGAAGCTCCGTTCGTCTCGCAATACTCAGCAAAAAGCTTAAGAATTTCCTTCTTCTCATCTGATGTTGAATCAATGGCTGCAAGAGGATTTTCATGCTCATATCCAAATGGAATAAACTTATAATTCTTAACCAGCTTACTGTCATTAACAAAGGTCTGATACTCGCTAACAAATGCATCAAAGGTTCCCTTATCTGCCGCTGAACGCATCTGTCCTGTTGTCATGGCTACAAAAGGAACATTCGTCTGAAAGCTTGTAAATCCCTCAACAGCCTTCTCAGACAGAATATTTCCACTATCATAGCTGTCAAGCAAAGTCACAAGGAAGTTAAGTCCTGTTGCAGAAGTAAAGGGATTCGTGTAACCCATTATTATAGTTCCGTCTGCCGTTGCCTTGGCCAGAGCCTCAACAGTTGCTCCGCCATAATCTTCAACAAGCTTAGAGTAGGTCTGTGAATTAACAACTATTCCTGCATAATTATCTACAACAGATTCATCTATGTATTCCGTGTCTACGCCCTTAGCATTAATCATACGAACCTGCATGGTACTTGAGGGTGAAATTGCATCCGGTACATATTTACCTGAAGCCACATAATCAACCTGCTGTCCGGAGCTTACAGTACGTAACTTAATTGATACCTTTGTTCCATCTGCAAGAACTGCATTACTTCTATTAAATTCCTCTGCCATTTCACGAAGGAAGCCATCTTTACCGGAGCCTGTTTTCTCAGAGGATGCAAAAATCTCTGCATAAATCGTAGTAGTAGGCATTACTGCTATACTGGAATCATTAAGTTCAGGAAGCTCCTGAAACGTAGTATCATCATCAGAATATGTAATCGAACCTTTAACAGGATTACCATTCTGTGGTCTTACATTAGCCACATACTTGTTAAGAGTCTTAACGGCACCCTCCTTGTCCACCACCTTATCTGACTTTCCAATATTTCTTGTGAGTGCAATACCACTAAATACCAGAACTGCAATTATCACAAAAATTATCCCCATCTTAGCTATTGTTGATTTTGAATTATTCATAATTACCTCCATATATATCCTATATATGTCCTATATATAGTACTTAATTTCATCCGTAAGTTTCTCAATATCCTTAAGAAATGCATCCTCATTATTCTCAGCAAAATTCACATCCGTAAGCTCCACTGCCAAGGTATCAAGGCTTAAAATAAGCTTCTCATTAGCAGCAATTGCCTTGGTTGCCAGTTCATGATTTCTCTCCATAAGAGCAATCTGCTTCTCCTGAATGTCATCTGGAATATTGTCTTTCTTGTAATTCTCAAGTCGCTTATACTCGTCCTTATCATAGAGTTGAATCCTGTTTACCAGACTAAGTATATTCTCAAGTGCCATGTTGCCGGCTTCCACAACTGCTCCGTGATATTTATCATAACTAAGTGAAGTGTCTGAGAATTTGGATACAACCTCCTGCTCAGCACGTAATGTCGCTTTCTTGATTCTCTCTATCTGAACAAGAGCCGTGTCTGCGATTCTACCCACATATACATCAGTTGCATATTCTTCAAGAATAGGAATTGCCTTGGCTAGCTTATCCTCCTTATTCGGAAGAGCTTCTATCTTCTTCTCCGGAAGTAGCAAATAATAATTGCCCACAGCACCGCCGCCGAACAATCCAACTCCTAACAGTATCGACATACCAGCCTTTAGAATAGACGGATCTGACAGTCTCAGGTTCATTAAGCCCGGTGAATACCCAACAATAGCCAATACAGCAATTGCTAAGTCCATCAAAATCAACTTAACAAATTTATTCATAACACAAACCTTTCATAGAAACTCATACAATTCAAATACATCTTTGCGTATTTGACCGACGGATGCAATTCGCCAAAGTCATAAAGAAAAAAGGCGATTATATCACTCATCAGTAAAGCTTGTAACACCCACCTACAGGGTCCTTAGATGAGAGGCTATCCATTTCCAATTAATATAGATTATATTTGAAAACAAGTATATTATCAACAACAAAAGCATCGGCATTATAATTCGTCGATGCTTAAAAACACTTATAACGTATCAATCAAATGAATAAATTCTTTCATAAAGGCTTCATTGTTACTCTTCATTCCACCGGGCATATCCCCCACGATACTGTCATAATAATTAATGGTATTCTCAAGGGTATCAATATCTTCCACAAGAATTATATTATTATATCGTTTACTTACCTGACGGCAAAAATCAAGCTGATGATTATTTACATGCTCCTTATATTGCTTAAGCCTTGGAACAACAATAGGTACCTTTCCCATCTGGAGAGGCTGTACAAAGGAGCTTGGTCCTCCATGGGTAATTATTATCCTTGCCTTTTCCATATTGGCAGTCAGTTCCTTATAAGAAAACATACTCTTATATTCACAGAATTTGGGCTCATAAGTACAGAAGCCTGTCTGAATCAGAACCTCGTCATTTATTCTTCCATTACCCTGTAATTCATCTATTGTCTGAACAAGTCGATTAAACTGCTGTTCATGCGTCCCAACTGTAACATAAATCATAATAACCTCTCAACCCATCTTAAAAAATACTTCCAAGGTTAATCGCCTTAGGATATACCTTTTTCATCTCTTCCCATTCAACAATGAATCTGTCAACAATAGGATAAACCAGCTTACCTGTTACCGTACTCGAATCTATTCTGTCGAATACCTCAATATAAACAAGCTTGGACCTGTACAGCTTACCCACATAGAAGAATGGTACTGCAACTGCTGCCCCACTGGAAATAATAATATCCGGACGTTCCTTATGAATTATTCTAAAGGCTTTCACTGTGTTAATAAAAAGTGCCTTAATGCTTCGATTGGTAGGATAATAACAGCTATACATGCGTTCTCCCTTAAGAAGACTCCTTGCATCCTCCTTATCAAAGGTAACCCAGAATCGATCCTGATTTTTCCAAAACGGTTCCAACATATAAAGATGAGTTAAATGTCCGCCCGATGACCCTACCAGACAGACCTTCATATTCTCCTTCACCCCTTTATCCCCCTTAAAATCAAATGGTTTCGTTCTCTATAAGGCCCTTTCCGCCATACATTTCACGAAGCTTTGGTTTCTCGATTTTACCGGTAGGATTACGAGGAATATCAGCAAAAATAATCTTATGTGGTCTCTTGTAACGAGGAAGCGCAAGACAGAACTCACTCATCTCCTCTTCAGTTACAATATATCCTTCCTTAAGTTCAACAATAGCGCAGCTTACTTCACCAAGACGCTTGTCGGGAAGACCGATTACCGCCACATCATGAACTGATTCATTAGTTCTTATAAAATCTTCTATCTGAACAGGATAAATATTCTCACCGCCTGAAATAATTACATCCTTCTTACGGTCAACGAGAAGAATAAATCCATCCTCATCTTCTCTTGCCATATCTCCCGTGTATAACCAGCCGTCAGCAAGAACCTCCTTTGTAGCCTTAGGATCATGATAATATTCAACCATAACTCCCGGTCCTTTAACAGCAAGTTCTCCAACCTCGCCCCTTGCTACAGGCTTGCGGTTTTCATCAACAATAGCTGTTTCCCAACCGTATCCTGCCTTACCGATACAGCCAACCTTGTCAATATTCTCAACACCAAGATGTACACAACCCGGTCCGATAGATTCTGACAAACCATAGTTAGTATCATACTGATGGTTCGGGAAAAATTCCTTCCACTTCTTAATAAGACTACGAGGAACAGGCTGAGCGCCTATATGCATAAGTCTCCACTGTGATAACTGATAATCTGACATATTGATTTTGCCACTCTCTATAGCCTCAAGAATATCCTGAGCCCATGGCACAAGCAGCCATACAATAGTACATTTCTCCTTGGATACTGCATCCAGTATAAATTCAGGCTTGGTTCCCTTAAGCAAAATCGCCTTACTTCCCGATAGAAGTGAACCAAACCAATGCATCTTGGCACCGGTATGATACAGAGGCGGAATGCACAAAAACACATCATCTCTTGTCTGACCGTGATGATTCTGTTCTACCTTCGCAGAATGCATAAGTGATCTGTGCTTATGAAGAATAGCCTTAGGAAATCCTGTTGTTCCCGAAGAAAAATAAATAGCTGCATTATCGTCGTCAGTCAGCTCAACCTCCGGCTTCTGAGAACTGCAGTTTGCAACGCTTGAATTGTAATCATCTGCAAATGAGGGACAATTTTCTCCTACGTAAATAAGCAGTCTCTTCTTAATTAACTCATCAGCAATTTCCTCAATACGTCCGATAAACGCCGGTCCGAACACAAGGACATCTATCTGTGCCAACTTGGAGCAGTATAGAATCTCATCTGATGAATATCTGAAATTAAACGGTACTGCAAGAGCTCCCGTCTTAAGAATTCCAAAATATATAGGCAGCCACTCAAGACAGTTCATCATAAGAATTCCTACCTTGTCTCCCTTTTCAATTCCCCTTGCAAGAAGCATATTTGCGAAACGATTTGCCTTTTCATCAAATACACTCCAGGTTATTTCTCTTCTGTAATGAGTCTTGGAAGTAGCCTCTATAAGCTCATACTCCTTCCATGTAACTCGTCTGTCTTCCTTAATCTCAGGATTAATCTCCACAAGACATACATCATTCCCATATTCACGGGCATTTTTTTCAAGTAAATCCGTAATCGGCATTACAATATCCTCCGTACTCTGTTGCTTTAATGCTTTTACTCAATAAAGTACAGTTTACAAAACTTATTCTCCGTTGTCAACCAAGCTTAAGCAACAAACTATCTACTTCATTAATGTATTTTTTAAATATCTCATAATCTATATGGGCATTTACAGGATTCTTTCCCCCATATCTTTCAACCCAGTACATCATATGATTTGCCGCAACCAGCTTGATTTTTTTAATATTATCCTCAAAATCATCATCACTTATATTACCAAAATAAATCCTCACAGTATCATAAAACAGCTTAGCTGCAATTTCATCCGGTATTCCGAAGAAACTCAATGCATTTCCCGGTTCCTTATACGGGAATGCAATATATGCTGCAAGAATCTTACTCAACTCAAATATTGGATAACCTGACACTAACGTATCCATATCAATGAGAATAAATTCACCCTTATTAACCATAATATTCTTCACATGGCAATCACCGTGTATAAACGTATTGGTATCCGGCAATTCTTCAAGAAGAGCTTTCATCTTCTCATATTCAGCGTCTGTCATGTATTTCTTATTTCTCTCAAGCTTATCAAGCTCAACCTCTTTGGCTTTTGGCAAATTGGTCTTGCCTACATCTGTAGTATTTATTGTCTTAAGAAGTTCAGCATATTTTTCTACCGACTCCTCATATTTGTCCATGTTATCTCTCAATTCATCACGAAACAGTCTGCAATCAAGAAGCTCAAACACAACCCCCAAATATATTTTACCCGACTCTTCATCCGTATCCTTTATTACAGGTTTATCAGCTATTTCCACAATATCATAAGAAATTGCCGTAGGCAGTCCAAGTACAAAACCCTGCTTGGCAAGATCCAGCTCTCGCTGTATTTCATCAATTTCTGTATCTTTTATGTAAACCTTAACAATTGTTTCCCTGTCTATTCTAAAAACTTCAGAGAAACAACCGTCTCCTATAATGGTTGCATCCTTAATGGACAGTCTTCTTCTTTTCTTCTCTACCTCAAGCATCGAAGAAAAACCTGTAACATCCAGTATTTCATATACCTCATTGGATACATTTACAAGCTTAAGACTTCCATACTGCTTTTTGATTTTAAGGAAAACACGTAACCCGGAGCTTGACACATATTCAAGAGCGTCACAGTCAAGAATAATATCCTTTCCTTCATTCTCTGAAATAATACTATTCAAATTCTCTTCAGTGTCCTTGCAGTTATCGGTAGTAATACGATTACCAAGCTTAATTCTAATTTCATTATCCATATTTAAGTCCTCGTTTCTATTTTCAATTACGATACAGCGGTGTCTTAGTACATCGTTTTCTAAATAACTATACCATGTACTGGAAAAACAATAGGGCTGCCCTTGTATGAACAACCCTATATATTAATTATCAATATTCATTTCTTCGTGTTTTTGGGCTTCCTTTATCTCTTCATTAAGCTGTAACATTCTCTCATCAAGGGCAGAAACCATACTGGCACATTCATATAATTCCCGTCTTATATGCTCAGGTGCATTCATATCGAATTTGTAATTCATTTTATGTTCCAGACTAGCCCAGAAATCCATGGCAACAGTTCTAATCTGAACCTCAACCTTGGTATCAATAACACTGTCTGACAAATAAATAGGCACCGTAACAATCATATGATAACTCTTGTACCCGCTCTCCTTAGGATTCTTAATATAATCCTTGATTGATACAACCTTAATATCACTCTGGTTAGCAAGCATATCCGCAATTCGATAAATATCAGAAGTAAAAGAACAAATCACACGTATACCCGCAATATCATTAACATATTTCTGCATATTCTCAAGAGTAGATTCGTAACCCCTCTTCTTAAGCTTACGAACAATACTCTCGGAAGTCTTGATACGAGATTTAATATGTTCAATAGGGTTATACTGATGAATATGTTGAAATTCATCATTAAGAATCTCAAGCTTGGTTCCGACTTCCTTAAGTGCAGAATTATATAATAAAATCAATGTCTGCCAATCATCAACCTGATCGTTTCCACTAGGTTTATATTCCAACTACTATTACACTCTCCTTTCCTAAATAATTAAATTACTGATAGCAATTAATCCATCATCTCAAGTACAAAACAACCTCTTGTCATATCCAACAAATAATAAGTAAAAATACAATATCATTATACTATAATTTATACTAATTGTCATTATGTTACTGTTCAGACCTGTTTTTACCTTTTATCCGTTCTCTTATAACATATTGCGGCGAATTATTCATACTAATATAAATTCTGCCAATGTATTCACCAATGAGGCCAAGCACTGCCAGAATCATTCCACCAAGAACAAGTAAAATAATTATCATTGATGTCCAGCCAAGAGGTGCGGCCGGATTAATGAATTTATTAATCACAGCATATATAGCATATAATAAACCAAAAAAAGCTGAAATCAGTCCCATATATGTCGCTATTCTGAGAGGCTTAACAGAAAAGGCGGTAAAACCGTTAATCCATAATGCCATAAGCTTCCCAAAGGTATATCCTGAACGACCTTCTTCTCTTTCCCTATGATTAACAGGAACATTTGTAATATTCTTGGTTGTTCGCAGTACCAGTCCAATAACATACGGATACGGGTTGGCATACTTAATCATTTCATCAACAACATATCTTCTTGCGGCAAAATAACTTGAAATATATAAATCCTTTGGCTTCTCGAGTAAATATTCCGTCATTTTCTTATTAACAAGACTTCCAAAATTTCTAAAGCCCGAATGCTTTTTCTCAGGATAGGAGGCATATACAACATCATATCCTTCATTAAGCTTATCTATAAGCTTATAGCATTCATCAGCAGGTGTTTGGCAATCATCATCAAGGAATACAACAATATCCCCCTTACTTTCTCTCATGCCTGCCATAAGTCCTGCATGCTGACCAAAATTCTTAGCCATATCTATGCCGGTAACATTGTCATATTTATCTGCCAGTTCTCGAATCTTACCCAAGGTGTTATCCGGACTTGCATCATTTGTTAATATTATTTCAAAATCATCATTATGCTTTGACATAGTCAATCTTATTTCTTCGATGACTTTTTCAATTGTTTTTTCTGATCTGTAGCATGGAATCACAAATGAAATGAAACTCATTATTATCCTCCGATGTTTTTAATAAATTAGGGTTTATTTATGTACATAAAAATCAAGTCATATTTTGTTCCCTCAATATCAATTTCTTCCTCTGAATTATAATCTGCAACAAAACCGGCATTAATATAACTCTTTATTGCAGCCTCATTTTTCTTTAATACCCTTAACTTAAGATATTTATAACCCATTTCGTTAAAGAAATAATCAACAATTCTTTTTGCTGTTTCAGAACCATAGCCCTTACCAAGCATATCCTCTTCCCCAATAAAAATCCCATATTCTGCTGATTTTTCACAAGAATTGATATCTCTTAAATATACGGACCCAAATGCCCTCCGGGTGATTCTTTCAACTAGAATAAACTGAATCACTTCCCCTGTCATGACTTTATTATTAAGCCAGTTAAGATGGTCAGAACGAGTCACCTCTTTACGATAAATAAAATTATTGACTACATTTTTACTGTTTCTCCACTTAAGGAGCATATCAGTATCAGCAACGGAGATAGGCCTGTATTCTATTCTCTCGCTAAATATACTATCATTCATATTCTTCTCTCTCTTTGATAGAAAACTTCTTTACTCATTATATGCAAAAAACTTAGTTGCATATTGCATATTTCCTGTTTGAAGCACAATGGTATCAATTAATTCATAACCATTTGCTTCAAGAAAATCATCATTGAAGGTGTAATCGCTGTCATCAACGTATGTAATAAGCCTGTATTCATGATTCACAGCCTTCTGTCTCATTCTCTCCCTATATTCCATGTGCCGCGCAAAAATATCTTCACAGTAAGGATAGAGCTTATGAGCCTTCTCATCCTGTTCCCAGTATGGATAGTAATCATCTCTTGTAATGTTAATATGCCCTGTATCATAAGGACGTTCTGACAGCTCAATTCCGTGAAATGCCAGGGTAGGTGCATAATATATGTCACCACTGACCCGGTGATAGCTGTCGACTATTTCGTATGCCCGCTGCCACTCACTGACAGAAGCTGAATCAAGTCTTACAAAGGGAAGCCTTTTCATACCCATTACAAGAGTGGGCGCAATTACAATTACATAAATCAAGGCCTTGGCATACTTTTTATTATCCTTTACTCTATCAGCAATGAAGTATAAATCAATGGCTCCACTTGCAATAACATAGGGAATCCACATCTGAAGATAGTAGGTAAGATAGGAGCCGTCATTTAATCCAAAATACAATAGACACACTGCCTGTACTACTACCTGAACCTTCAGAATATAGGAAATGTCCGACTTTTCCTCACAGGGCTTTATTTGTTTTCTGAAAATCACAAACAAAATCAATATCAGGAAAAGCATTCCAAAAATTGTAGCCATATAGAAGAACTGCTCAAAAACATATAAAAACTGCTTAATATTAAAGTATGTTTCAAAGCCTTTAAGAAGATATACACTATATGTCCAATATAAAGGACAATATGCCGAATATATTATCATTGTTAAGGGAGTTAAAACAGCACATACAATAAAATATTTTAATGCATTCTTCTTATTCTTGAAAAAAAGCACAATAAGAACAGATATAACAACAGTAATAAAATACTGCTTGGTAAAAAATAAAATCACCGTAAGAACCGATAAAACATAAATATATTTATTGTTTTCAAGTGCTTTAAGAGTAAGCACAATAATAAGTACTGTCAATAACAGTCCAAAACTGTCAGGTGTTGCTGCCACATACCCGAATCTCCAATGGCAAAAAAGCATTGCTGCAAAGGTAAATAAATAAGCCGTTACAGAATGAGTTCTGTCATAAACAAGCTTTGCCAGCAAAAATGCCGACAAGAAAATAGAAATAATACTTACCAAATAATGTGCAGCTATTATTTTAATAGGAAACAGCCGCGAAACTGCCCCGCACAAATAGCAATACACAGGCGGGTATAAATAGCAGGGATATGTACACATCCCATTGCTCTGTATTCCCTCCTGCATGCAGGTATCCAGGGAATATGGATTAATACCCTCTAAAACAGCCTTCGTAAATTCCACATTAACCGCTTCTCTATATTCATTTGGATAATCAGAACCTACAATTGCATTACTAACAATCCTATATGAAAAAAACAATATAAAAAATAATAATGCAACGGAAATCACGGTTTCTGTTTTATCTGAAAGCAACCTTTTCATCATTGTACTCAACACTGTTAACCTCAAAAATCTATATATTCCAAGGCATTTTACATCAGCCTTACCGTATCAGCTATTGACCCTTCATAATCATGTTCTTACACCGAAGGGTTAACCTTCAAAGGAAATTGTACCCCACCTAAGTAAAAATTGTAACACCAATCTACCTAGGGGACTTTCACTTGCGGTTGTATAAAGAATCCGTAACAAAAACAATCTTATCCGAAAGTCCGAGCTCCTTAATTCCATTTTTTGCGTCCTCATTAATACGTTCTGCCAGTTCTGAACTCATGGAATATTCCATATTGGGGTTCACATAATTAGGAACACTTGTCTCACGATATCCGTCAAAGCCTGCAAGCATAACAGTATCTGCATCGCACTCCTTAAGAAGCTTAAGAAGCATAATCATAGGATTGTCAGGCATCAAGGCCCCCTCACGTAAAAAGGCGCTGTAATTCAAGGTATAATCAAACTCATCATTTGTCCCTGTTATATTGGAGGTCGCAATAAGAGATGATTTTTTTCTCTGATTCATAAGTGCAGCAGATAATTGTACATATCTTTTGGCATTGCTCATAAATACATAATCTACTTCATAATCGGTGGGTATAAAATTAATAGCCATCACTACAGGTTTATGTAAACCAATACATTTTTCCACACGCTCTCTCTGATTATAGACATTCTTCCCCGGTCCAAGAAGAAGTATTTTCTTACCCTTAAGCTCTGATTTAAGCCTCTTGATTGAATCAACATCATCACATACATTGTTCTGGTAATCAAAGTACAATTCCCGAATAAGCAATGGATCATAGAGAAGCTTCTTCTCTCCCGGAATCATATCAAGTATTTCACTAATTGACTTAACAGAAAGCTTCTTCATATCCATAAGGAAGTTAACATAATTAGGATGGCAGTCATGGGAGGCGGACAAAAAGAATTTAAAATCATATCCCCAGGATACCTTACGTCTTATATCCAGCATAGCGGTATCAATAGCCTCAAGCAACTGACTGTTCTGATATGACGTCTTTCTAAATTGATTCATATACATAACCAGAAGCTCTATAGGAGTGTTGCCGGCGCTCTTCCCCATTCCATAAAGCGTTCCATCCACAATAAGCCTTCTGTCAACGGGTGGATTTTCAATAAGCTCCACGCAGTTAGCATATGCAAGCTGGAAATTATTATGAGCATGATAACCAATTCCAATGGAAGGCTTAAGATGGGTACAGGCACAGTCAAAATAATGACGAAGCTTTCCTCTGTGAAGTAGTCCATAGGTATCAACCAGAGAAAAAGCATAGGGCTCCAGTTCATTAACAAGATCAATAAGTTCATTAAGCTCTTCATCACTATAACTTGTAATTGACACTGCCTGAACAAAAGTCTTATAGCCCTTGGCTTTGATTTTGGTACAAAAATCAATAGCCTCATGCATCTTTTGTTTCTTAAAAATAACACGAATGCCATCGAGCCATGAGTCAGATTTATCACTCACATTCTCAATACTACAGGTTCCGAAATCAATCATTCCCACAGTAATAGAATTACCCTTACTGAGCTGCCCGTATGTTGCATCAACAGATTTCGTATCAGGAAAGATCGATTTATTAATATCATATTCACAACTGTCATTAATAAATCCTGTCTCAATAATATCAATCTGTGCACTTACCAATCGCTCAAATATATTTATAATATTATCATTACCAAATTCCCAATCGTTAAGATATCCGCCATCTCTTAACGTACAATCCAACAACTTAATATCAGCCATTATCTTCATCCTCTAATCTATAAATCGAAGCCTATTACGCCATCCATTAAGGCATTTCTCATTTCCTCTATCTGCTCTTTTGTAATATCCGGATAGTGTGTATTAAATACCGGTCCTTTGTTAAAGCGTTCAATGTTTCTCTTCATATAATCCTCCGTAGAGCACACATACTCTAAAGGATTACCTACCATTACTGAATTATCCGGAATATTACCCTTTACTACAGACAGTGCCCCGATAATTACATTATTGCCTATCGTTGTCCCCGGTAACACAACACTGTTGTAGCCGATAAACACATTATTGCCAATTTTAATGTTACCTATCTTTGAATGCGTCAGCTTATTAACAGGACATTTAACACTGGCATCATGAGCAAGCAGTGCCACATGAGACATTGTTACATCATTACCTATTTCAATAAGATAACCATGACTGTAATCAACGGCGCAATCCACAAGCGCCACATTTTCACCAATTCTTACGCCACGTTTTCTCAAATCATCATTTGTTTCGGGACCTATACCAAATAATTTCTTGGCAAAAGCCCTAATTACTGATTTTACACTCATTTTTTATCCTCTTAACAATAAATCTTGCTATATCTATCATCTTCTTAGCGGGAACAAAAAGATTAAGCAGGTAGCTTTCAAGAAGTATACGGTCTATCTTATACATGCAGGGATTACCTCGGTAATGACTGATATTTTTCTTAACCGACTCTCTCAAAATCAATTCTTCTTTTTTATTTTTCTTTTTCCCGCCGCTTAAAAACAGTATCTGTAAAGCTGCCACCTGCCAGGAAGCCTTGAAGGAATACAGCTTATCCATAAGCTCAGGATACTTAGGACTAATATATTCTATCATATCATCTGTTACATTAAGAATGTTCAGATTATCAGGTCTAAAGGCCTTTCTTGTGGCACTATCACTTCGATGTACATAATGATAGCCCATATATTCAATACATATTACCCTATTACAGTTATCAAGCGCTCTTGTAAGCATCTCGACATCCTCGCCCATAACATATTTTTTATATTGAATATCTTTAAGAGCCTCTGTTCTAAACAGCTTATTCCAACAGCCCGACCCTATGCGACCACCCATTGTAAAAAAATCCATATAGGCTTCATGCTTATCAAAACATATCTCGGGACGACTGAAATTTATTGTTCTGTCTTCATATTCCTCATAATATCCACAGCATGACAGATCTGCATTTTCCTTAATTATTGCATTAAAAAGCTTAAGAATAATATCCTTTTCAAGATAGTCATCACCGTCAGCAAAAGCAACATATTCACCCTTCACCATAGAAAGAGCCGTATTTCTTGCAGTTGCCACTCCTGCATTCTCCTTATGTAGCAGGTCGATGCGACTGTCTCCTTTAGCATACTCATCTAAAATTGCGCCCGAATTGTCTGTTGAGCCGTCATCAATTACAATCACCTGCAAATTACCATAGGATTGATTAAGAACAGAATCAAGACAGCGGGCAATATATCTTTCAATATTATAAACCGGAATAATTATGCTGATTAAGGGATTATACTCACCCATAATATCCTCCAACATTAAACCTTAAGATTAAATAGCTTCACCCAGTGACCGGCACATATTATTCTGTATGGCATGTAATTCATTACAGAAACCTTACCTTCTAAGAAAGCAAACCAGTCCATAACTCTATCTTTATGAAGTATAGGATACAGATTCTCACAGGCATCCTCAATTTCCTTTTTAAATAATTCGGGATTATCATCAAACCACTGTTCAAAAGGCATTGAGTAATCAAGCTGTAAATCTGTATTTCTTATATTCTCGGGAAGTATATCCTTAAGACCTTCCCTTTCAACCAACTTGTTTTTACTATCCTTAAGCTTATATTCAATAGGCATTCCAAAAATACAACCTACTAGATAAGAATCCATAAAAGGTACTCTCGCCTCAACAGAATGAGCCATTGAATTACGGTCCTCATAATGAAGAAGCATCGAAAGCCTACCCTTTATATTATCAAGAATAAACTTTCTTGAATCATTTGCATAATACAAATCTGTCCCCATTATGGTACTTTTAATCGTTTCAGGTTCAAAGGGCATTTTTCTTTTATGATATAAATATACCTTGCCAAGCTTTTGAAGCTTTCCCGGCATATATGCCAAAATCAGTGCATCCTTTATGACTTTGCCTGAAGCTGTATCAGTATCCACGGAATTCAACTGTTTTATGCACTCAAGCTCCTGCTTAAAATTATTAAATCGAAACCCTCGGAGATATTCAGCCAAAGTCACGCTATAATAGTCAGGATAACCTGCAAGCTGTTCATTGGCTCCAAGGCTGTCAAGCATAACCTTAAGTCCATTCCGTGAAGCAGCCTTAAATACATTCCACTGCTCATAAACCGGCTTAGGAACAAAGGGTTCATCCATATGCCAGAGCAAATCATCAAGCTGTGACAGCACATTGCGTCCTTTAACAGTAACCTCTCTGCACTCTATATCAGCTGTCTTAATTACTTCACTTATATATTCACGTTCCTTAGCTTCACCGGTATTTAAGAAAAGAGAAACCGATTGCTGTTTACCGGAATTACCCGTATTCTTAATAATCTTATCTGCCATACAGCACACTGCAGCACTGTCAATATTACAGGACAGACAATATCCCGCCGGAACATCTGAAACCAAACGTCGCTTAACAGAATCCTCAAATACATCTCTAAATTGTTCTGCTGCCTTGTCAAAGGAATAATCCTTCTTTTTAACCTTGGACAAATCATAAAAGCTTTCGATTGTAGCTTCAAAGGTATTCATATCAAAAATAAGGTTATGACCCGGTTTAAGCTGATAAACATCAGCAATCATAGTTTCATTTGTATGGTCCTGCATACCTAAGATAAGGTACTCCAATAGTCTTGGTCTGTTAACGCTGAAGCGTTTTTTATTAAGCTCAAAAATCTGTTTGATTTCAGAACAAAAGATAAATTCACCCTTCTTCATATAATAATAGAAGGGCTTTACTCCAAACCTGTCACGAGAACAGAAAATAATCTTATTGGCTGAATCGTAAATTGCAAATGACCACATTCCGTTAAAATGTTCTACGCACTTACTTCCGTATGCATCAAAGGCAGCAATAAGAACCTCTGTATCGCCCTGAGTATGAAATGCATAGCCCTGATTAATAAGTTCCTCTCTAAGCTCCTTGTAATTATATATTTCACCGTTATAAACAACTACATATCTCTCCTGATAAAGGAAGGGCTGATGACTGCGCTCGCTAGGATCGAGAATAGCCAGCCGCCTGTACCCAAGAGCAAGCTTTCCATCATAATAGGTACCTCGATCATCGATTCCACGATAGTCGATAATATCAACCATTTTCTCAAAGTCATCCCTATTAACTTCTCTGTCTCTGTAATAACATCCGGCTATTCCACCCATAATTTATTCTCCATATACCGGTATAGTATTTGTAACTATTCAGAACACCATTCGAATAATCGCTTCCGCGAAGCATCTTTGCTCATATAGTAACGTTTATTCTTTATCAACCCCACCAACAATATTCTCTACAAATGACCTGAAATTATCTCTGGCGCGATAATTCTTCTCCCAGTAATATCTACAATTATTCCTTATATGCATATACTCATTAATCGGCATCTTGCCAAGGGTCAATATAGCTCTTGCCACATCCTCATTAGAAAACTCATCCGAAAGCAGAATACCATTTCCCTCCATCATTCTTGGAATATTTCCAACAGGTGAAGCAATAACAGGTATTCCAAAGGACATTGCCTCCATAATTGACATAGGCATTCCCTCTGTAGTAGAGGTAGTGATAAAGGCATCTACTGTATTCTCATAATAATATTTCATCAGTTCAGCATTGGCTGTGTGACCGCGAAAATCATATTTTATATTCTGTTTGTTTTTAAGTAATTTATCTGCCAATGCTTTTAAACTATCTTCTTCAATACCGCCGCCAAAATGAACCCATTTAACGGACATATTATCAATTAGTGCAAGGGCTTCTATTATTCTGTTAACAGCCTTAAGCGGAATAAGACTTGAGCAGCTTACAATAATAAAATCCTCCCCACGAGCATATTCCCTTAATTCTGTATCATTGTCTGTTCCAAGTCTTGATATAATGCATTTATCAAGTAAAGCCTTAACATCTCCTAATATATTTTCAGTTGTTTTTTCTGTATTACAGTCTGATTTTATATTTAATTCATCACATAAAATATATTGATTCTTATAATATTCAAGACCCTGTTCCGATATAAATATTAGTCTGTCCAGTCCCTTAAGCATAGCAGCCTTAAAGGGTTCATAACCGGAGGCCATTCTGTTCTTGTACAGGTCGTATCCATGTATACGACTTATTACTCTGATTCTAGGATATTTATTTCTTACCTCAGTTAGTGTGAAGCATTTATAGAAATTCCAATAGGAATAAAAAATTGTATCATCATCTTTATTAAGAAGTTGATTCTTTTTAAGAAAAGCAAGAAACATTTTGGAATTAAGATAAAAACGAAAGATTTCAGAATGTGCTGCAATCTTATTCCCGGCAGTTCTGTTAATAATCTTCCATTCAGTGTGCACTGTTCTATTAAAAAAGAAGCCTACAATGGCAGTTCCTAAAGCTCCCTTTGTAGAATTCCTTGAATATGTGTAGTAATCTATACCCTCAAGCTTCTGACTTGGTTCATCATTACACACAATACTGATATCATATTTTTGAAGAAGTAGCCTAAGCTCCTTCTCTATAAATACTCGATTGTAATTCCATTCATCGAGAAGAATAATCAGCTTTCTCAAAATAATTCATCCTTTTCCAATTAATACAACCAGTTTCATTAATTAAAAATCATTCAAATACGCCTCGGCGTACTTATAACAACACCTTGTATTGGTACTAAATATTATACCCCACAAATAGTATCATGATTGAAAAAAAAGTACAAGTAGGATATACTATTGGACGGATTTGCATTATTTATTTAACATATATATGAGGTTCTTAACATGAAAATACTATCTGTTAATCTGTGGTTTGAAAAATACGGTCATAAAACAATAGCACAGCTCAAAGCATTTTCTCACTATAATTATGATACCTATGCTGCCACCATTCTTGAAGAAGATAAAAGTCTAAAATGTGAAATATACAAGGTTGATTTTCCGGGGAATGTATTAACAACAATTTCTACTAAGACAATAAAAAAGGAGCCCTTTGGAATTGCATATTTTGCTGCCTTCAGATTCTTATATGACTATGCCTATGATAATGATTTTGATATTGTTTATATGAGAAGACTTATGTCTAAGATTGCCTATGCAGGACCACATTTTAAACATCTGTCCGAGAAGTGTGCCCTTGTTTATGAAATTCCGACCTTTCCTTTTGACGTTCCTGCCAATTTTCTGTACGCCTTAAGAGATAAATTAGAACTCTTAATATACAAGCGTTGTCGCAAACACATAGCAGTAACCTCCACCTGCCTCTACCAGCATGGCAAGGTTTCTAAGGACTGGCTTCTGTTCGAAAACGGAATTGATATCGATAACTATACTCATCACAATGTACCACCCCTTGAACCTGTTTCATCAGAAGCTTCAAATAAAGACAACACAACTGTTAATTTCCTAATGATTGCCAATATGCAGGTATGGCACAGAAGCGAACGAATTCTCTATGCTATTAAGAATTACAGTGGTAAGTATAATATTCACTTAACTGTTGCATCTCCCGAATCCAAGGAGTATTCCGATATGAAGGATTTGGCAAAGGAGCTTTCAATTGACTCGTTAATAGATTTTAACGGTTTTCTTAAAATTAAGGAAATTGATGAGATTGCAGAAAACTGCCACTTAGCAGTAGGTCAGCTATCCGGTTCGGAATATGGTGTCATGGAAACTCATGCTATTAAACACAAGGATTACTGTGGGCTGTCCCTTCCTATGTTTTCGACCTGCACTGATACATCCTTCCCTAAGGATTATCCCTACTATTATTTTCTTGAAGATACTGATGCCGATATTGATTTAGCCAAAATCATAGACTGGTATCTTAACATACGAAATAATCATCCCAATTACAGAGAAGAAATGTACAATCATGCAAAAGACAACCTACAGTATGATGGATACGTAAAAAATATAATTGATAGGATAGAAGAAAAAAACTCCTAAAACCTATTGTTCAAAAAATGCACATGCTCTGTCGCATATATAATCCACCTGTGAAGATGTAAGCCCGTAGTAAAGTGGCAATCTTACAAGTCGTTCACTTTCCTTGGTTGTGTACTTATCTTCACCATTAAAACGTGCATATTTTATACCTGCCGGTGCTGTATGAAGTGGAATATAGTGGAATACAGAATATATTTCTGCCTCACGTAAATAATCAATAAATCTTGTACGCTCCTCTATATCCTTACACTTAATGTAAAACATATGTGCATTATGAGTACACTCCTCAGGAATATAAGGAATATCAATAATCCCCTTATCCGCAAGAGGCTTTAATCTGTCATAATAATGATTAAATGTAGCCATTCTGTCGTCAAAAATAATTCTCGAATTTTCAAGCTCTGCATATAAATAGGCAGCATTCATATCGCTTGGAAGATAGGACGAGCCAAAGTCAACCCAGGTATATTTATCAACCTGACCTCTGTGGAACTTACTTCTGTCAGTACCCTTTTCACGAATAATTTCAGCCTTTTCTATATATTCATTATCACGTATAAGAAGCGCTCCGCCTTCACCCATGCTGTAATTCTTGGTCTCATGGAAGGAAAAGCATCCGAATTCACCAAAGGTTCCTGCCATTTTCCCTTTATAGGTTGAAAGAATAGCCTGAGCAGCATCCTCCACCACATAAAGATTATGCCTCTTGGCTATATCTAAAATAGTATCCATTTCACAACACACACCTGCATAATGAACAGGAACTATTGCTTTTGTCTTGTCTGTAATAGCCGCCTCAATAAGCTGTTCATTTATATTCATTGTATCAGGTCTGATATCTACAAATACCGGTACAGCACCACGCATAACAAATGCATCGGCAGTTGAAACAAAAGTAAATGCTGGCATTATTACCTCATCGCCGGGCTTAATATCAAGAAGAAGGGCAGCCATTTCTGTAGCATGAGTACAGGATGTAGTTAGTAACGCTTTTTTAGTACCTATTGTTTCTTCAATCCATCTGTTACACTTTGCAGTAAATTCTCCGTCACCACATATTTTATGATTAAGAATTGCCTGCTTAACATATTCATCTTCCTTGCCAATATATGGTGGAACATTAAAATTTATCATAATGAACCTCTCTAACAAAGTATACATTAATATCTGAATGCATTTTTATATAATGATGTTGGGGTCAAAAGGTATTTTGCCCCCAATCTATAATATTAAATGGTAACACGAGAATGTAAAAAGCACAAGAACTATGATAATTGAAAAAAAAACAACTCTACCGTATAATACATAATTGTAATTCTTAATTACTATTCGTATAACAAAGGAGATTATATGAAAGACTGCTGCATTATAATTCCTATATATAGAACAGTTCCTTCTGAAAATGAGATTCTGTCAATTGAAAGAAATCTACGAGTTCTTAAAGAATACGACGTTTTCTTTGTCCATCCCTTTAGTCTTAATACTTCTGCCTATGAATCTATAATAACAAGGCTGTTGTCCGAGGAAATCAAAGAGGGTAAAAACAAAGCCAAACTATGTACCGAACGTATACATTTCATCCCCTTTAAGAATAAGTATTTTAAATCCAACAAAACCTACAGCAGACTCCTTCTTTCAGAAAGTTTTTATCGCCCCTTTTATGATTATGAATATATGCTGATTGCACAAACTGATACATATATTCTTAATACAAAGGACTATAGTCTTAACTACTTCATTGACTACTCAAGAAATCATAGTATTGACTACTGGGGTGCACCCTGGCCAAACGGTCCCTTTTATATGCCATATTCCTTTAAGGATAGAATTAAGCTTTTGGTAGTAAAGGAGCCATCTGCAATTCATGTGGGAAACGGTGGTTTTTCTCTAAGACACATACTTAACTCCGTCAGGCTTATCAGAAAAAAGCAAAACCTGATCGACTTCTTCTGGAGATTTAATGAGGATATGTTTTTCTCCTATTTTGCACTTACAGAAAACTGCCAATTCAATTCAGCACCTATGGAAAAGGCTCGTGAATTTGCACTGGAAACAGATATGAAAACGGAACTTAATGCGGGAAATATTCCCTATGCTCTCCATGCCTTCGAAAAGCATCTTACAAGGGAAGAACTATTATCATTTGTTAAGTAAAGAGGATTCATTATGATTAAAAATATTATTTTTGATATAGGAAACGTACTTGCTGATTTTACATGGGAAAGCTTTCTAAGAAATCAGGGCTATGATGATGCCATGGTCGACAAAATAGCTGCTGCCAGTGTTCATACAAAGGACTGGCGTGAATATGACAGGGGAATTCTCACTTCACAGGAGGTGGTAAACCTGTTTGTCGAAAATGATCCTTCCATAAAGGATGTTCTTATCAAAGCATTCTCATGTCTTACAGGAATGGTTTCAAGAAATGATTATGCAATTTCCTGGATTGAGGAGTTAAAGTCAAAGGGACTAAAAATATATTACCTTTCTAATTTTTCAGAACAGGCAAGATATGAATGCAGTGAAGCTCTTGACTTTATTCAATATACAGACGGTGGTGTATTCTCTTTCGACTCCCACTTAATCAAGCCGGATTACGAAATATACAGGTATCTTTTGTCAAAATATGATTTACAGCCTGAAGAAAGTATCTTTATAGATGACACGGAAATAAATATAATTGCCGCCTCAGAGCTTGGATTTAATACAGTTCATTTCAAAAATCTTAAAGAGGCACAGGAAAATATATTAGAATTAATCGAAAAACAGCAGTAATCGAGAAGGATATCTCTGTATTCATCAAAAACGCAAAGAAGCTCCGGGAAACAATCGTTTCCCGGAGCTTCTATTTCTACGGTATGATTACATCATTCCGCCCATTCCGCCGCCTGCCGGCATAGGAGGTAAATCTTCTTTAATATTAGCAACAACAGATTCTGTTGTAAGGAATGTAGAAGCAACACTTGTTGCATTCTGAAGAGCTGATCTTGTAACCTTGGCAGGATCAAGAATTCCACCCTTAACCATATCTATATACTCTTCTGTAAGAGCATTGAAGCCAAAACCAACCTTAGATTCCTTAACCTTATTTATAATAACCGAACCTTCAAGTCCTGCATTGCCTGCAATGTGGAAAAGAGGAGCCTCAAGAGCCTTCATAACAATGTTAGCACCTGTCTTCTCATCACCTGAAAGTGACTCTGCAAGCTTGGCAACATCCTTCTGTGCATGAATATATGCTGAACCACCACCGGAAATGATACCTTCTTCAACAGCAGCTCTTGTAGCAGCGAGAGCATCCTCCATACGGAGCTTAGCTTCCTTCATTTCTGTTTCTGTAGCTGCACCAACGCGAATTACTGCAACACCACCTGCAAGCTTAGCAAGTCTCTCCTGTAATTTCTCTCTGTCAAAGTCAGAAGTAGTTTCTTCAATCTGCTTCTTAATCTGGCTAATACGAGCAGAGATTTCATCCTTATCTCCTTCGCCATCAACAATAACTGTATTTTCCTTCTGAACCTTAACTGATTTTGCTCTACCAAGCTGATCAAGAGTAGCTTCCTTAAGGTCAAGACCAAGTTCATCAGAAATAACCTCACCGCCTGTAAGGATAGCAATATCCTTAAGCATATCTTTTCTTCTGTCACCATATCCGGGAGCCTTAACACCTACAACAGAGAAGGTTCCACGAAGCTTGTTAACAATAAGAGTTGTAAGAGCTTCACCCTCAATATCTTCAGCAATAATAAGAAGCTTAGAACCGCTCTGAACAATCTGCTCAAGTAAAGGAAGAATCTCCTGAATATTAGAAATCTTCTTATCTGTAATAAGAATATATGGATTCTCAAGAACTGCCTCCATCTTATCCATATCTGTTGCCATGTAAGCTGAAATATAACCACGGTCGAACTGCATACCTTCTACAAGGTCAAGCTCTGTAAGCATTGTCTTTGATTCTTCAATAGTAATAACACCATCGCCTGATACCTTTTCCATAGCATCTGCTACCATGTTACCCACTTCATCATCCCCTGCAGAAATAGCTGCTACTCTTGCAATATGCTCCTTACCATTGACTTTACTTGACATCTTGGCAATAGCTTCTACTGCAGCCTCTGTAGCCTTCTTCATACCCTTTCTCATGATGATTGGGTTAGCACCTGCTGCAAGGTTCTTCATTCCTTCATTAATCATTGCCTGAGCAAGAACTGTTGCTGTTGTTGTTCCGTCACCGGCAGCATCATTTGTCTTAGTAGCAACTTCCTTAACAAGCTGTGCTCCCATGTTCTCGAATGCATCTTCAAGCTCTATTTCCTTAGCAATTGTTACACCATCATTTGTAATGAGAGGTGCACCGTAGCTCTTATCAAGAACTACGTTTCTTCCCTTAGGTCCAAGTGTCACTCTTACTGTGTCAGCTAACTTGTTAACACCTGCTTCAAGTGCAGCACGAGCTTCTGCACCATATTTAATTTCTTTTGCCATTATCTTATCCTCCAATTTATTAAATAGTTACTGTTAATCTAATTATTTAACTATAGCAAGAATATCAGACTGCTTAACGATAATATATTCAACATCATCAAACTTAACATCTGTTCCTGAATACTTAGAATAAATTACCTGATCGCCAACCTTAACTTCCATCTTAACCTCTTCGGTTCCGGGTCCTACAGCAATAACCTCAGCCTGCTGTGGCTTCTCCTGATTCTTGCCCGGTAAAACAATTCCTGACTTTGTTGTTTCTTCTGCTTCGAGTTGCTTAAGAACTACTCGATCGCCAAGTGGTACTAAATTCATAACATACGCCTCCTAAATATATTAATTTATTGTATTTTCATTTTGGCTATTGCCTGTTAGCACTCTACTCAATCGAGTGCTAACACTATGTATAATACTTCTCTTATTCTTCAATGTCAAGAAAAAATTGACTTATATTTTATCCGTAGCATTATTATCTGTAAAAACCTACTTACAATCCTTAGCGGTCCATAATGAAAACCTTTCATTGCTAAAGCTTTCAGAATAATCATATTCATTCATAAAATCATCAATCAACTGCCATTTTTGTTCATTACCTTCCTTAACACCCTGAAGCTGCGAATTATCAAGAATAATAACGGGGTAATTAATTGCCCCCTCATTGATTCTATCCTTTGCATTAAATAAATCCTTTTTCATCTCTTCATAGCTGTAGGACTCAAGATCCGGCCAGGAACTAATAAGGGGCTCCAGTTCAAGATAATATAATAGAGCCGGTGCATACCCATATACTATTCCACCCTGTCCCTTTAGGTTATTTTCATTCAGATAATCACTTAAGCTCTGCATCCAGGCTGCTCTTTCGGCGCTCATCCTGGTTCCCTTAAGCACTGCCGAATCAGTAACAATTCCTTCAGTAGCTATATTCCCCTTAGCTTCTTCATAATTATAATTAAGTCCGAAATACACACACTGTAAAAAGAAAGCAAAGAATACTGCAGAAAAAACATTAATTACTATGAGTTTACAACCTGTAATGAGTATTTTGTCAAAATCACATTTTTTTACGATACCTGTAATAAGCTTAAAATAGCTGTATACAAAATATGGCATAACAAGAAACAAAGAATTAATTACAGGGGCAATTCCGGTACCGCTACCCACTGACTGTATCATAATATTTAATATTATAAGAAGAGAAAACAGCTTTTCATTTTGGGAGGACTTTCTATTTACAATGGTATATACAGCCACAGCAATTGTGAGGACTGCAAAAAAAGCAACGGTAAAATAAATAACCGCATAATGATAGCCATCAAACATCATAAGCTTTCTTACAATCATAAATCCTACAAGAACCATACCGGTCAATGAAGAAATAATTGCTATAAGCTTCTTGTTTATACCTGATGACTTAGAGGTCTTAGTCAAATTGACTTTAATAATAATTAAGTATATAAGGCAGCCAATTGCTGCAAAAATAACCACATCTGCAATTCGTCTTGCTCCGCGAAGATATCCCTTAAGGCCCTCAGTAATCATTGCAAAGGGAGAATATACGGCAGCATCATCAGATATTGCAAACAAATCTCTTATTCCATCAATATAAGCATTAATTCCGTATTTGCTGTTTATAGGAATAATTACAGCCCCTATTGCCACAAGATATCCTAATAGACAGCTTAGAGTTTTTGTTAAATATTCCTTAATGGGTGCCTTATTTAAAAACAGATAATACCATACTGCAAGAATAAGCATTGGTTCGATTGCATTAGGGAATCTAAAGAAGATATTAATTCCAAGACAGGCACCAGCCAATACAAGACAGTAGGTTTTCTGCTCGGTCAATCCAACGTATATTAGCATAATGGAGACAATCAGCAGCAAAAAGGATACATGATTGTAAAGTACAACCGACGGGCTGTAGCATACGCTCACAGAAAGGATTTCACCTAAGAATACGAACCATTTGTTAATCTTAAGCTTTCTGATACAAAAGACAGAGCTAAGAACAACATCAATAGAAATAACAAGACCGCAATATGCTTTTATACCCACCAATGTATTACCCAGGGGTAGCATAGTCAGTAGATGTCCCAGCTTAACGGACAGAAAATATCCATAGTACAGGACGCGACTCATATGGTCAACATCTCCATATTTAAAGCTTACACAGTTAAAGCCAATATCCCATAAATCACAGCCTACCCCGGCAAATCTTAGAGGATACAGTGCAAGAACAATAAATATAAGGATTTCAAAGGATTTCGAATTCAGTATTCTATTGTTTTTAATTTTCTCTAATATACTCATAATATGATTTTGGCACCTTATACATATTTTCAAATCCAAGCTTATCAGTAATATATTCTATTTTTCCATCATCCAGTTTTGAAAGATTAAACCTGACGAACTTTACCCTGTCGGTTAATATGCCTTCCTTCTTCAAGGAATCAATTAATAGCTCCTTAGAATCCTCATCCTCATAAATACATATATTCTGAAGCTGTTCATCAAAAAGCTGTGATACCGGTGTTTGATCCTTCATTAATGACTCATGTGAATACTGCTTACAGTCATAACAGGTTTTGTCCGCATCAGTCAATTCTGTATACATTTCAATAAACTGATCATAAACAGGGTGATTTTTAAAAATGAAGGATACCTTCTGATTAATGTCACGATACAGAGTTCCTATTAATGTTAGTGCATGAAGCCTTACTGAAGGATCTGCAAAATATTCACCGGGCATAATTATATAATTACAGCTACAGCTCATGTGAATATCAAGAGGCTTATTAAATTCCCTATATATATCCTCCACAGCCTTTAAAAACACCTCATCATCAAAATCAAATCTGATTTTGTGAAGAATCAAAAATGCAGAAGTGAAATTGCCTGTATTAACAAGTGCAAACATTTTTTTTCGAAGCAGCTTTTTTCTGTCTTCGGCGGACAAGGGCATATAATCAAGGCCAAAATCATCCAGCATATCAAGATATTTTTCATCAAGTCTATCCTCCGGATAATTCAAAAGCTCCCGGGATTTTTCCTTGAGTATTGTTAATTTAGCATCACTTTTTTCATAGTTCTTTGCAAGCTTATCTCTTTTAGCAACAGGAATAAAGGGTGAATGTGATAAACCCTTTCTATTTCTGCTAAAGCCTGCCAAAAATCTTTTTACTAATTGTTTACAATCAATTACAGCTCTTTGAGATAGGGATAAATCAGTACGGTTATCATTGTAATTTCTAATAGTAATACATCCCTTATCTGTATTAAGCATATCCGCAAGGGCAGAGTATCCGCTGTGATAGCTCAATATTTTATATTTACAGGAGGATAGAATAAACATTTCTATTACATCCACATCCATTCCACCAATTCCGGAAATATAATGTATATCTGAGGCATATCCCAGTTCACTTCCTGCCCATTCCGTATCATCTGTAAACACATAGAATTGGGGATTATCAAGCTTATTTCTAAACCATTCTATTCCGGCTTTATAATAGTCAGAGGTTGGTACTGTAACTCTGTCAACCAGCAAATAATCTCCACGTCTTATATGAATAGCCACAGGATTCTGATTATGGGTCATTTGTATGAAACGTTCATATATTTCCGGTGGATTCTTAGGTGTTAGAAGCTTAAGAAGCTTATTAAAATATCTAGGTTCTCTGTATATGGGTACCTTGTCGAAAGAACCGTAAATATATACATTTTCGCCTCTTTTAATACACTCCTCAACTCCCGATATTTTCTCGCATATAATCAGTTTACCCTTTTCAACCTTGTCTATATGATTAGCACGAACATAAATGGGATGTATACACAGCGTATATTCAGAAAGAATATCTTCATGAATATAGAGGTCACCTACATTACTTTTTCTATAATCGTAATAAATTTTCCTGTAATTAGGTATATTAAGACAGTCAAGCAGAAACCCTCTAAATTGACTCAGAGTTTCTGAAATATCCAAAATCAATTCGACA
The DNA here is from genome assembly GCA_045627745.1 of Lachnospiraceae bacterium. Lineage (GTDB taxonomy): Bacteria > Bacillota > Clostridia > Lachnospirales > Lachnospiraceae > UBA2868. The sequence goes on from JAZQOI010000096.1 coordinate 32,382, forward strand.
TTATATTTTTCTGATAAGCTTACGGCTGTCATAAATTCGTATATCTGATTAGCCAAACCACCTGTAATTCTACTAATTATCATTATACGTCTCCAAATTCTTAAAAATCATCAAACAAATCAGCGCTTAATTAACCTGCCGGCGAATGACTTTACCCTGTTTGTAAAACTCAAATAGCTATCAGATTTGTGATGGAAAATCCATACAACCACATTAGGTATAGTCATCGAAACAACAAATCTAAAGATAAGATCAAAAAATATCGGAAGCTTAACCAAACTGCAGACACAATATCCCAGTGTCCAGATAAATGCCGCCTCAAGCCATAATAATAACGTCCTTTTATAATAGGTAAAGGGCATAATTGACAGACCCTTTTTAAATACAATATATGGCGTGTACCAAATTTCTGTTAATAGCTTGGCTACAAAGGTTGCAAACAGAATTCCAAATACTCCCCAGATTTTACCAAAGGCAATTGATAATATTATATTAAGCACACCTGTAGCAAGCGCTACAAATCTTCCATACCTGAACAAACCAAGAGTAGATTTATACATATCGGGAAGCACCTGCATCTGAGTAATAAAAAAATTAATTCCGGTAATTACAACCACAGGATAATCTATAAGATACCTGCTTCCAAAGAAAAGCTCCACCATGTCCTGAGACATAAGAATAAAGGCTCCCCCGAATAGCATATATACCCAAAAATAGAAAAACATAAGCTCATAAAAAATATCAGTCTTACGTTCATCACTTTCTACAGCATTAAGATTGCCAAGACTTGGGGTAAGGCTTTCCCTAAATCTATAGGCAAAGTTATTAAGTGCCGACATAATGGTGGCATAGTTCGAATTAATTCCTGTTATTTCAAGACCGCAAAGCTTTGTTACAATAAGATTATCTGTTGCCGATACCAATGCGCCGGATATACGTACAATAAACAGTGCTTTTACATTAACAAGCATCCTTGCCTTTTTGTCTGCGCTTACCGGTGGTGGATTATGAACAATAATATTTGGGTATTTTCTGTCTACTATGATTTTTATTACTATATTGTAAATAATTGTAAAAATCACCTGGCAAACCAGATACAGCAAGAAATTGTGTGTAAAAATAAGTATTGCACACTGAATAAGATTTTGTACAATTGTAACTGTTTCCTTGGTCAGTGAATCTAAATAATTATCCTGATAAGCACAGATTATAGCTTTTTTATCCAGGTTAAAATAAGATACAACAGTATTTATAAGATAGAGAACATATAATAAAATCACGCTCTCAGAAACACCGTTTATAGAACCATCATGCTTAATAAACAATTCCACAAGAGGCATTACTGCCAAACCAATACCAAGAATAGCCACGCTGATAAGCGTAAAAATCTTCTTGTAATACTTGGTCATTGATGCAATTTCTGTATCATCACCCTTAGCTACTGCCTGGAACAGCTCAAATTCAAGGGCAGAACCCATACCCAGCTCAGCCAGTGACAAAATACCAATAACATTTGCAAAAACCCCATCCACACCAAGGTATACCATAGCAAGAGTTCTTGCAAAAACCATACGACAAAGAAAACTGAAAATCAGTCTTACACACTGGCAGACCACAGCCACCGAAGTGTTTCTTATTGTATTGGAGGTACGATTTCTTACACTCATCAAATAAACCTTTCATATTACTGATAGTATTTTTAATACATTTCTATCTTTTCTTGGGAAAACGTACAAGAAAAGGCAGAAACTTATTTATAAATAAAACAATTGGTATTTCAAGCAAAAGAATAATAATCAAAATAATAACATCATCCACATATCTTGCAATTGATGGTACATAATCCTGATACAGTGCCCTCACTGTAACAAGTAAAGGCAATGGATTGTGTGTTGCCATCATGGTAAGGGAATTACATCCAAAAAATTCAAATACCTTACTTCTTACATTATAAGTTTCCAGCAAATACAAAATTGCACATGGAACAAGGATTCCACAGGCATATAATAACGGAAGACTTACAATTCTAACAAAGGCATAATCAACAAAATGATTGGGCTGACACACAAACATATCAGCTACAATAATAAATACGCTTGCTACTGTAACAGCCTTTTTATTTAAGGAAAGCAGCTTGTTCTTGTATTTAAAATAAAAATATCCCGCATAAATAAATACAGCAGACATAAGTACGCGAGTGATTTTGACCACTAAAAACCAACCATCTGCATACTCTTCTATAATTCCATAATGAAGAATGATATAAAGAACAAGGCTTAAAAATAATGTAATCAAGAACCCTATCCACTCAAGAATACTTGACTTCTTAAGAGTAATTTCATTATCATCCTTAGGATTAGCTACAAATCTCATCCATAGTAGGAATACAAGCTCTGCAAAAAACAGCGTAGGCATAAACCACATGGCATCATAGCCCTCAAGCCTAATAGTACTCTTAAAAATCTCATAAATATTACTGAAGCTTCCATCCTTAAATACAACACGCATAAATGTATAGTATGCTATTACCAAAAAGCTAAATGTAAAATAAGGATACAAAACTCCCTTAATTCGTTTAAGGATAAGAGCCCCAAGGGATTCCTTTCTCCATTTATCAAGATAGAATAATAGAGCACCTGATACAATGAAGAAAATAGACATACAGAAGGAACCGATAAAGGAACACAGAGGATTGTCTCCTGTATCCACGTGAGCCAGAATTACCACTACAATGCCAATTCCCCTTGCAATATCTAGATAATTTAGTTTTGCTTTACTGCTCTTGTTTTCCATAGCGGATTACCTTTCAAATTCGATACGTTTTATAGTACATTTACTTCCTTTATCCATATATACACCCACATAGAGATGCTCATAGCCATTACATACAAGCTCAGCTCTTTCTTCAGATGCAGACAGCTTTTTTGAATCTATAAGTTGCATATTTTCATCCATTATTCTAAGTTCCATATCACCCTTTGAGGTTTTATCTGCTTCATAGATAAGTGTGACTTTTACCGAAGGTGCTGCTATATCAAGCCTTGGGCTGAATAAAGCATACTCGTTACATCCCTCAGCCTCTAAATATCCGTACAGATTAATATTGCCACCGGTAACATAACCTGTAGAATATACAAAGTCAATTCCCTTATTCCATTCCTTCTTCGGAAATCCCACCAGATTGTCGAATTTGTTCTCCGTAGAGGAATAAATATCAAAACCGGCAACATTATTAAGATAGCTGTAGGAACTTCTTAGATATTCAGGAAGACTGTCAAAATACCCGCTTCCCTGTGGAACAACCAGCCAATTGCTATCTGAATAATAGCTTCTGTCACCGGCTTGAAAATAAAAATCCCTTGTATCAAGAGTTGCACTTCCATCATCATTCAGCTTAATAATTGTATATTTTCTATCCGTATCAAATAATCTTGCAACCTCACAGTCAGGCAAATCATGAAGGAAGAATACCGTTTCAGCATTTTGACTTTTGGCATAATTACAGAGTTCCTTCACATTGTTATATCCGCCCTCGTAACCGGTTCTTATTCCCCCGATACAATCCTGAATACAAACAGGTCCCATGCATACACAAACAAGCATTCCCACTATAAGCATTGACTTTGCAAGAAGAGTATTTTCACCCTTCTCTATACTCTCAAGAATATATGGAAGGCTTACAAACAAGGGTACAAGCCCTATAAAGAAATACCTCTCAGGATAATAAACATCACTAAAGCAGCATTTCGTCAGATTCAAAATAATTGTGGTAACAATAAACGGCATAGTAAGAAGTCTTAGTTCATCACTACCCTTAAGAAGATTAATCACATTAAATAGGATTACAATAATAACAAGTATGGTAAAGGCAATACGAATTAACTGTTTAATTCCATAGATACTGAGTACAGAAACACTTCCCGGATTAATAAATACAGACAAAAATCCCCAGAAGGTTACCCTGATATTTTCCGCAAAATCAGCGGTGGCAATAAGGTCTATTCCCTCGCTGTTTGGTGCAACATTAAGAATCCTGCATAACAAATATCCTGCAAAAAATGTAGCAAAGGAAACAGCCGTAAGAATAATCTTATTCCTATTGAATTTTTTAATATCCCCTGAAAGAATCACATTAAAAAGCACAGCAAAAATCACAGGAAATACACCGCTTAAAAATACATAGGTTCCACTGGACATGGAGGTTATTGTCATTAGAACAGCAAATAATGCAAGAATAATCATATTCTTGATATTGAAAAGCTTATCCTCAAGGAACAAATCAATAAGCAGCATAGGTACAAGCACCTTAACTACATACTGGCTTCCATTGAAAAACATCATGTTAAGATACTCAAGCATACCTATTCTATAGGGGAGAAGGAATAGAATCATAACAAAATATTTATAGATTGTCTTAACCTTCATTTTCCTTAATATATCCCAGATAACAAATAAAAACAGAAAAAGAAATATTAAATTAGCAATTCCAAAGGAAAGATAAATATTATGGGTAACGCCATAAATCGGAAGGGCTAACAGAAGTGAGCAGTCAAGCTCCATGGTAGAAATATAATCCCAGTCCGGAATAATAAAGGACCTATTATTCCACATTTCTATTGCATGACGATAGAGCTTTGCCTCATCAAATTCAACATAATTTGATGCTCTTAATATATTTAAAAACACGACAAAAACAATGAGCAGGAGCATATAGATAAAAGCCCCATACTCACATATTTTTGCAAAAGTCAGATTATTCTTAAACTCACGTAATTTATTGTTCATCACTAGCTAATTCCATTCAATTCCTGATACAGTCTCTTGGCATATCCATCCGTCATTCCGCAGACATAGTCAGTTACAAGCAACAGACGAAGATACAATTTCTCATCATCCTTAAGTCCTTCGGAATATATCTTATAGGTTCTTAAATAATCATTGGAAATAAGTCTGGTAAGCTTATCCCGCACAGCAGTCTTCTCATCTGTCCAATAAACAGTATCATAATAAATAAATGCATCGGTAAACTTTGTCAGCAAAAAATCAAAAATACAGTCCGCAGCAACCTCAAGCTTAAGAATGGGTTTGGAAATAAAGGCATATCTATAGGCTATATCAGAAAGAGCTTCTATAATACATCTGCATTTTGAAGCAGATAACAAATCCTGCTTAAAGGTTCCATTCATAATATCCTTATAATGAGCTATAAAGCTTTCGGTTGCACCATTAAGAAGTACACCCTGAACTACCACAACCCAATTGGAAACAGCATAAAGCCCGGGCTCTGAATAATCATTTTCGATTGCCCGGTTATAATACTTTTCAAGAGACTTAATCATATCGGATAGACAAGCTTCCTGTGCTGATATAGCTGAATCCTCTTTATCAATAAAAGCATTGATTCTGACCCCGTCAAGATAGGCAGTAAGTTCATTTAACAGAATGTCGTAATTGATACAGCCCTTCTTTAATGAGTCCTCAATATCGGCCGTATTATATGCTATATCATCTGCCGCCTCTAAAAGGAATGCCAAAGGATGCCTACAACTATAGGTTCCGCAACCTTCTGTAATATCGGCAAAATTCTCTCTATCTGCATAAAAATATCCCATCTTCTTATGACGAATGTCTCCGCTGTTCTTATCAATATCCAGTGAAGAAACGGGATACTTAATCAACGTATTAAGCAAAGCCTTTGTAAGATTCATTCCGTTCTGATCCACAAGGAAATGAAGCTTTGTAACAACACGAAGTGCCTGGGAATTACCCTCGAAATTATAAAAATCGTTCTGCATCTGTTCATTAAGAATATCCGTTAAGGGTACACCCTCGTAGCTCATAAGGGGAAGATTCTTTTTAAACCAATCCTGCATTGCACTTTCACCGAAGTGTCCAAATGGAGGATTTCCTATATCATGAAGAAGTCCTGCACATTGAAGTACATCGCATATATCAGACTTGGTCTGTTCTGTAAAATCATCATCAAGCTGTTCCTTTAAAATAACATTACCGACACTCTGACCAAGAGACTTGGCAAAGGAAGATACCTCCAGGGAATGCGTAAGCCTTGTTCTAATAAAATCACTTTTATCCAAAGGAAAAACCTGAGTTTTATCCTGAAGTCTTCTAAAGGCTGCACTTGAAATAATCCTGTGATAATCACGCTCAAATTCTGTTCTTAAATCTTTAGAAGAAGTTTTTTTACTATATTTTCTAATGCGCTCCTTGCACATCAACTGAGTCCAATTCATAAAACCACCCTCTTCTTTTTTAACCAAGATAATATCATATCCCCCACCTTCGGCAGGGGATATGATATTATCCTTTATAACTGGGATCAAACAAATTATATTTTAGAATACAATAAATGGCTCTGAAACCATCCTTAACGCCAATCTTCTTTCCTTCATCATAGCTTCTGGGATAATATGAAATCGGCACCTCATATATCTTGCATCTCTTCTTGGCAATCTTGGCTGTAATTTCAGGTTCAAACCCAAAGCGATTTTCCTTAATGGGAATACTCTGAATTATCTCACGTCTGAACATCTTGTAGCAGGTTTCCATATCAGTAAGTGCAAGATCAGAAAACAGATTAGACATGAATGTTAAAAACTTGTTTCCTGCACTGTGATAAAATCTCTTAATCATATATTTCTCACTACGGGCATAACGACTTCCGTATACTACCTCAGCATCCCCTCTTCCGGTAACAAAGGGTTCCAGCAACACAAGATAATCCTTAGGATCATATTCCGTATCTGCATCCTGAACAACAACAAGATCGCCTGTTGCAGCCATAAATCCATTTCTTAAGGCAGCACCCTTACCAAGATTCTTCTTGTGATACAACACACGTTCAACCTTGTGTCCGAGTTCCGTCTGAAGTAATTCTCTTGTTCCATCGGTAGAATAATCATCTACAACAATTATTTCCAGATTCTTAACGCCACAATTCCTTACAGAATCTATAACACCCTCTAACGTGTCCTTCTCGTTGTAGCATGGCATAATTACCGATAATTTTAATTCATCCTTATTAAGCTTCATTCCCCAATTCCCCTTATGGTTTAATATTTATTGATAGAACTGTTTCATCAACATTTGCTTCAATATCCTTAGTAGTCTCACTGGTCCAGTCAGGATTGCTTATTGTAATGGTATACATACATGGAAGCAATGGCTGAATTTCTGCCTTTTGTCCTGAATCTACAACCTGATCTGCAAATCCGGATATAGAAACAGTGGTATTATCATATCCCATATTAACTACGAACTTAATCTTAGGCAGCTTAACCACATAAGCATCACCATTAGTATACGAATACTTATCACTCTGTATCTCCTGAATAAAATTGGAACGCTTTTCAGAATTAGCTGACATATATGAAACAAAATAATCAACTACAGACTGAGGATATCCGCAAATATTACCATTATCATCCTCGTAGCATAATTTGCTACCTACAAAATTAACATCTGCCGATGCAATTGCACCTTCAAGCTGTGATAAAAGTTCTGTATATGATGCAGCCGCAGAATATCCCGAAACACCTTCACCTGCATCAACAACCATGGTTGCACCTGATGTAACACCAGCTCCCATAGAGGCAGAATCATTTAATCCACCCATGGCATCTGTTGATAATGTATCATTACCCATATAACCACCGGATGCCAATGTATCATTAGAATTAGCAGCTCCTAAATTCCCCGACTGTCCATTGGATGCCTGAGAGGTTCCGACCAGCTTAGCATATACCTCAGGAATTACTCCTGTAATTGTAGGAATATCTGTAGGAATCACTCCGCCCCGGGAGTCGGTGTTCTTAGAGGTCTTACTAAATACTATCAGAGCAATCAATAGACAAAGTGCAATAATCACACCGAAAATCACTACAGGCATCATGGCATTATTGGAAAATATAGCTGCAAAATCAATATTAGGTCCCTGAACTCTTCTGCCTTCCGGCCTTATATTTCTTCTATTATTGTTATGTTGTGGCTTATTGTTGCCTCTTCCTGTTCTTACAGGAATTCGTCTTTTGTAATCATCCTCATATTCATCGCCATCATTCATACTCCTTGACAACTCTCTTGCAAGACGTGAGCTTACATCACCATCTGTGCTATCATTCCTATGCATGTTAGGATTCATATTAGGATTCATTCCCTGATTCATTCCAGGGTTCATATTAGGATTCATTCCCTGATTCATCCCAGGGTTCATATTAGGGTTCATTCCAGGATTCATCCCAGGGTTCATATTAGGGTTCATTCCCTGATTCATCCCAGGGTTCATATTAAGGTTCATTCCAGGATTCATCCTAGGGTTCATATTAAGGTTCATTCCCTGATTCATTCCAGGGTTCATATTAGGGTTCATTCCAGGATTCATCCCAGGGTTCATATTAAGGTTCATTCCCTGATTCATCCCAGGGTTCATATTAGGGTTCATTCCAGGATTCATTCCCTGATTCATATTAGGGTTCATTCCAGGATTCATATTAGAATATATATTACGATTCATTCCCTGATTTATATTAGGATTACCATAAGGAGCATTCCCTGGATTCATATTCCCGTTACCATAGGGCGACATTCCTTGTCCTGCCATAGTCGCATTCATACCGGTGTTCATATTATGATTATTCCCATCAGGAGTACCCTGACTATGTCCACCATGCATGCTTTTCTCGAAATCAGATCCAATACCTATCATTTCCTGAACAGACAGCCCCTTATTCTTATTATCACTATTGTTTTCCATACTTCTCTCCCTCGCCACAGGTCAAGTCATATTACTGTTCATTCCTTGAACCATAACTAAACCATACCCCATAGCTGCAAATTTACTGCGAAAATATCATATCACAAAACACTGCTAAAATACAGAACAAAATCCGTCTTTTATTTTATCTCCCCTCATTTTAAGGCTATCAAGATTACTCTCATACAAAATTGCAGGAAAAGCCTCATACCATATCTGATCACCTTCAATTGAAGGATAAGATATTTCTATTCCCTCCCATTCCTTGGTTCCATAATCACAGGAAGGATAGTCCTTAGGAGTTACTAAAGATAATTCACCACGTCCTTCCTTAAGATAATTCACATCCTCCTTTGCAAGCAACAAAAGTCCCTTACACATAGGAAACAACAGACAGACAAACACAAGCAATGTACCTGTAATAAGCAATCTTCTTACAAAAACCTTGTTAAACGCAAAGGCTTCTTTTATTACCTGACAGTCACTTACAGTCATAAGAGGAAGTAAAAGTAAATATCCATATCCAAATCTGTTAGATGGTGCTTCTATAAACCAGAAAAGAAAACTTAACAGTATTATTCCTGACAGGAATGTAAAATCTCTATGAATTGTCATTTCCTTGGAAATTGTTGCAAAACAACCTTTTTTCTTTAAAGTCAACAGCCTGCAATTATAAATAACGGATACTATAAGTCTTGCAAAATAAACAGCCGCTCCAAGGAATGCAGAAAGGCTTAAATACCTGTTGGCACTGCCCTGTTCTCGCCACCATACAGGAAGCCACTCGGATATACTCTGGTCAATCAATGCAACGTCCTTTGTGTATCTTGCCCATACAACAATCTCATCAGCCTCATATTTTGCCGATTCAGGCAATATCTTCCAGTCAAAATCAAATAAATCAATTGCAGGAAACGGATATATTAACCACCCGCTAATAATCACATTTCTGATAAAATATGGCAAAATCAATATTAATCCCATTGAAACATAAATCAAAATATTCTTCAGACTTTTTTTCTTTATTAATCCTGTAAGCGGATAAATAACCAAAAGCGCAAGAATTCCGACGCTTAATTTAACAGAGACAAGAAATACAGCCATAACGGAAAGCAGCGCATATGGTCTAATATCAAAAAGCTCATCTTCACTGTCCTGTGGCTTCATAGTATCATAATTGAATACTTCCCTCTCATTACCTGCATAAATCAGCTCAGCCCACTTAATCAGTAACCATATAATCATCCATATTGTTGCAAAATCAGTTGTAGGTGAAATAAGCTCCATCGCTATGATTACAACATAGCAAACAGGTGCAATATAGTATAATCTGAATGTTCTACAGGCTCCCTTAAATGACATACCGGTTACAAGTACAGCAAAAAAGCCCGACAAGGTATGAAGTGAAATACCCACATCATGAAAGCTGTATAATGCGCACAGACAAAAATACGAACTGTTAAAGCCCAGTCTTGACTGCATATGTGCAAGTCCCTTTACAACACCATACTCCTCAATCCAGCGAATACTCTGTGCATGATATAAGCCTGTATCATAGGCATATTTTCCATAGGATGTATAATACAACACCCCGACAAAAAGCAACAGATATGCTATAGAAAAAACATATTCCTTTACTTTTAATGAGCCTACTGATTTTAGCGAAGTAATTAAAGCTAATGACTTTGCAGCAAAATCAGACTTGTCTATTATGACAAAAATCACACAGGCAATAATGAGAATTATATTAGCAGCAATTCCCACCCCCGCAAATAAACTAAAATAAGCTGCATAGGCCGTAAGTATCACAATTCCGGCCATTACGCAGCTTGAAGTTTCTGCCTGTCTTTTTAAAATAAGTCTTTTTAATGCAAAGCTTCCAACAATATAGCAGGTAATAAATACATAAATCCAATTAAATAATACAGTTAACATATTACACTCCCGTTAAGTTACGTTCCGTTTCAAGACTACGAACATAAAACATATTTAATATAATCATAATAGGCAGACACACCACCAATATCGAAGCAACTGCCACAATAAAATATCCAAGTCCAATCATAACACACCTGTCAATGGGAGTCTTAAACAAAAATACATTAACTATAGGATATACAAATACCCATGACATTGCAGCAACACATATTTCAACAATGCAGAAATCAAAACGCGCCCTCTTAAAAAATGTTCCTTTACATACGCCGAATTTTTCAGCATAATGACCTCCGGAAAAACCGGCAAAAAGCAGCATAATAAACCCTTCAACAGCAACTGTCCCGGGCAAAAGTGTCGTACATACAGCATACCCTATAAAGGGTGTAAGGATTCCTGCTATAGGACCTAATACCGACGCAACTATTATTACAGCCATACTGCTTATAATTATGGTATATTCATTATTAACAGACGTATATAGATTTAAGCATAAATTAATAACAGTCAGAATAATACCTGAAATTACAATTCCGATTACAGTCTTATAATTATAGTATTTATTCATATGAAAACCTCCGAAAATAAGAAAACAGCACATCAACAGTGTATCACAGGCATAGGAATATTTACAGACCTTTTGTGTCTGGTGGAATAGATAACCGCCTCCTTAACGTCAAGGTTAAGCATTGTGGATAAAGCCTTAGCATAATATTCCAATTGAACATGATACCTGTCTATAAGTTCCTCAGGTTTTTTCACCCTGTCCGTTTTATAATCAACAATTACTATTTTGTTATCCTCTATAAAATATGCATCAATTATTCCCTGAACAAGCATATTCTCCGTATTAAAAACAAATGGTTGCTCTCTGTATAGTTTATTCTCAAAAAAGGCGTTCTTCATTCTGCCTGCAATATCACTTTGCAAAAAACCGCAAATTTCCTGTGTTCCAACACTATTTGCAAGGTTAGCCTCCAATCTTCCGTCCGCTACAACCCCATCAATAAAAGCTTTAACGGTAAACTCATCCTCAGGAAGATTATAATCCCATAGCTCATATACTCTATGCACTGCCGTTCCATGCAGATTGGCAGCAATTGTATCTTTTCCCTCCTCTCTCATAAAGGAAGGTATATATTCTTCTGTTTCCTCTGCAAACAGCTCCTTTGTCATATCAGGCACTTCCGAATCAGTCTGTATTTCAGAATGACTCCTCTTCTTAAGCTCTGTAACAGATACCTTTTCAAACAGGGCCATTTCATTTTTATACTGATATTCATATTCAAAACGCTTCTTAAGCTCCTCATTTACCTGTATTATATCCTTATTCTTAAGAATATTTTCAAGAACCAGTTTCTTTTCTTCCAATGAAATCTGCTCTCTGACTTCACTACCTACAAGAATCCCGTCAGAATAAGTACATATATCCAGAGAAGGTATTCCACCGTTTAACAAGCCATGCTGAACAAGACTTAAATATGATGTACACTTAATAACAGGCTTTGAATTTCCATCAAAAAACTTTTCGGAATCATCTACAACGCCGGACATAATAAGCTTTTCCTTTGCGCGGGTCATGGCAACATAGAGTATTCTCTGTTCCTCGGCACATACATCAAGAGAACGCTTGTCAGCAATAATTCCTTTTATAAGTGTCCTGTTTTTGGTACGTTTTTCTATATCTACAAGATCAAGCCCCAATCCTAAATCAATGTCTGTTACCACAGTATCAATGGAATCTCTCTGATTATACTTCTTATTCATTCCTGCAATAAAGCATACAGGGAATTCCAGCCCTTTACTCTTATGGATTGTCATTATTCTTACAGAATCATCGACCCCATCCACCAAGTTGGCCTCACCGTAATCAACATCATATTTCTTTAATACTTCAATATATCTGATAAAATGGAACAGCCCCTTATAGCTTGTTCGACCAAAATCATATGCCTTATTTAACAACATATTAAGATTGGCCATCTTCTTTCTGCCATTCACGGACGAGAGAATAATCTTTCCATATTCTCCTTCTATTATTTCAAGAATAATGTCATAAATAGGTGTATAGCTTACGCGCTTTCTTATATTCTCAAGGTTACTTAAAAATAATCTGCTCTTATTTATAACCTCCTGCATTTCACAGGAAAACTCACCATAATTATCATCCGATGCATCACATACAGAAACAAGAGCGTCATATAGGGTCATCTTTTTCTTATAGCTTCTAAGCAAAGCAAGCTCCTTATTACTAAAATTACCGAAGGATGATTTAAGGCATGATGCCAGTGGTATATCCTGCAGCGGATTATCTAAAATTCTAAGATAATCAAGCAATACCGCAACCTCCATTGCAGCAAAATATCCCACCGAACTAACAACATCAACAGGTATTCCCTCCTCAGTAAGCACACGTCTTAGTATTTCATCATAACCCTTAGAAGCTCTAAGCAAAATCACAATATCCGAATACCTTATATCCCTTGTGGCCTTCAAATCAGAATCATATACAGGCTGCCCCTCCTTGAAGAGCCTTTTAATCCGGTGAGCAATTATCCTTGCTTCAAGCTCCTTACTGTTTATTTCTTCACTCTTTGTTATAAGCATAAGCTCTGATTTTTCATATTTATCAGCAACCGGCGGATATTCACTCTTAGGATACAGAGCTGCTGCACTGTCGTATTCTATCCCTCCCATATCCTTAGACATAATTTGGAAAAATAGCTGATTCACCGTATCAAGCACAGATTTGCGGCTTCTGAAATTATGATGCAAATCGATTTTAATATTATCTCCATCACCTGTGGAAAAATGTAAATACTTATTCATAAACAGTTCCGGTCTTGCAAGACGGAAGCTGTATATACTCTGCTTAACATCCCCGACCATAAACAAATTATTGTCTCTGCATATAAGCTTAAGCATTTCCTCCTGAACGAAATTACTGTCCTGATATTCATCAACATATATTTCTTCAAAAAATTCACGATACTCACCGGCTGTAATGCCATCCTCTTTTGATAGTATTTCTATACACAAATGCTCCAAATCGCTAAAATCAAGAATGTTCTTTTCCCTTTTTACTGTCTTAAACACATCCATAAATCTAAGGGTAATGGTTACAAGCTCTCGTACGGTTTTGCCGCATTTTTTCATCATTTCAACATGTTCAAAGGAGGACAGAAAAAACTCCTTTTTAGCAAAATCATTAATTACACCCTTATAATTATCACGAAGAGCCTTAACTTTGTCCTTTAATTCTGCATCCACATTATCTGAGGCTTTAATTGTGGCAAGTCTGCCAAAGGATACCTTAGCCAATTCCTCTCGAAATTCGTCATAATCATTACAGTCAAGAAGGGTATCAATTATATCACGGTCCGCTTCTAACATAGGATAGTAGGCAGCCGGACCACCCGGTTCATTAGTAAGCTCCATTGCAGCATCAGAATCATCCCTTGCAAGCATAAGCTCAAGGTGTACTCTTCTAAGAAGAAATTCTATATATTTTGTATCTTGAAAATTATCTACCGATACCTGCTCATAGACCATGAGACATTTATTAAGCCATTCCTCAGGATTAGGATCACTCATAGAAAATTCATAGAGCTTAAGAATGATTTTTTCAAGCTCTCTGTCATCACGTGCTCTGGCAATAGCCTCTGTCATATTTATAAAATCATCTCTACCCTCTTCATAGCTTTCCTCGATTACCCTTTTTAACACGTCCTGTTTTAGAAGCTTACATTCACCATCATCACCTATTCTAAAATCAGGATTAAGAGAAATTTCCTGAAAATGATTTTTTATTACATTAAGACAAAAGCCATGAATCGTTGTAATCTGAGCATTGGGAAGAAAGGCTGCCTGACGAATAAGATGCTTATTTGTAGGATCCTCGCTTCTTTTCTTATCTATTGCTTTTCTGATTTTGTCCTTCATCTGAGCTGCTGCTGCCTTAGTAAAGGTACATACCAATAGCCTGTCAATATCTAACGGGTTATTCTCATCAAGAATCCTTCCGATAATTCTCTCTACAAGAACAGTAGTCTTACCGGAACCTGCCGCCGCTGATAGAAGTAGATTCTTATCACGAGAATTTATTGCACGTAGCTGTTCTTCTGTAAAAGCCATACTTAATACTCCTTAGGTAATTCGCTGTCAATCCTAATACTATTTGTTATCAATAGCATTCCTCATCAGTCCGAAAATTTCATCATATCCTAATTTAGAGGCATCCGCTTCAATGCCTTCCTCAATAGCATCTGCCTCAAAGCCCTCGCCTCTGTATCCACAGATATTACTGTATTGGCAGAAGTTACATACATTGTTCATAGCATTCTTGCCTGCCACCGGATTAATATCAATCTTGCCATCAAGAATACTATTTCCCATGTCTTTGATTTTTTTATTAACGTACTTGGACATGATTTTAAAATCATCAGTACTTGCAACACTGCTTCCGCTTTTAAAATCACCATCCTTTTTAAGCTTTACGGGAATAACCTCTGAGGAGGTTTCGAAATCACTATCCATAAGTCTGTATACAGAAGCATCTGAATTAACAAGGCCATTCATTTTAAGGAGCTTTGCAATCTCGCTGTTAATTTCAGCCTCATCTGCATTAGCCCCCGTCTCAACAACAGGATCATCAATATGGTAATATAGAATACCTGCCGGAATAACAGCTTTATCACTTCCATCCTGCTTCATTGTATAATATACATTCTCCATAGCTGCATTCAGATAAACAACAAGCTGTAAATCAATTCCTGAATAAATGGCAGCCAAGTCAAAGGACTTATTTCCCGACTTATAATCTATGACTTTGACATAAATATTTCTCTCGTCCTGACAAACATCCACTCTGTCAATACGCCCAAGAAGATGAAGCTTCTCCTCCTCACTAAGGGAAATATTTAAGGAATTGTAATCATTGGTACTATAGAAACTAAATTCAAAATCATAGGGAATGAAGCTACCCTTTCTTAGCTGGGCTGTAAGAGTATCTACCGTTCTCTGTGTTATTCGTCGTATTCTGTTAATCATATATCTGGTTCTGAAGGAGCCATATATAACGTCATACTCTCCCTGATTAATACAACGCACAATTGACTCTTCCACCAGGCGCTTCTGCTCCTCCCTTGATATATCAAACCAGGTATAATTATTCTCATTAAGAAGAAGTGCATAATTCTTCAAGGTCTCATGAAAAATCGTACCCATATCACTTGCTTCAAAGGAAAACAGTTCACGTTCCCGTAGGGATAATCCATATTTTAAGAAATGACTGTATGCACATCTTGCATAGGCCTCCAGCATTGTTATTGAGCAGGAAAGCTCTTTGCCGTAAAGGGCATTTGCTACAGCCTTACCTAAGGAATCTGTTCTGCTTAAAATATCATATGTAAAGCACTGGTAAAGTTCTTTTGATATAAGTTTTTTATTGTCCTCTTTATAGGACAGAATTTTAAATAACGAAAGATAATCATTTAATTCGTCATAATCCGCATATCTGTAATAGTCCTGAATTTTCCCTGATAGTTCATAAAGCCCTGAGCTTACCGAGTAAACCCGTCCCATTATTTCCTTATTGGCACCCTTCTCTTTTATTCCTCCATACATACCCTTAAGCATTTTAATAAGATACGAAGGATTAAGGGTTTCGCCCTTCTCATCTACTTTGGAATAGGATAGATACAGCTTTTCTGAGGGCTTGGTCATAAGCATATACAAATATATTTTTTCTGTATATGCCTGCATTCTTGCAGTAGGCTTAAGTTCAAGACCAAATTCATTCTTTGCCAAGAACTCACGATCCATATCAGAGATAATACCGCCCTTTACACCTCCTGCGGGAATTATTCCATCATTAACTCCCACAATAAATAGAGCCTTTATATCTCTGAGACGCGTTCTTGTAATATCTCCTATTTGAACATAATCATTTGATTTGGGAATTACACCTGTACGAATTTCTGCAAAGCCTGCATCTAACAGCTCGCCAAATTCCTTAAGTGTAATTGTCTCATCACAGAGCAGTGAAACCATTTTTTCAAGAAGCACCATTACCTCTTCATATATTTTTCCATACTCCTTAGCCCTTGCTCCATCACCTTCATCGAGAAATTTCTTTTCAAACCTTTTCATTTTGGCAGCCAGTGAATGTTCTGCAAGGAAGGTATACAGTGCTTTGGCATATATATCTACTGTCTGTTTTCTGTAGTCCCTGCCCCCCATTGTTTCAATAAGCCTGTTAAATTCCTCAGATAACTCCTGCCTAATAATATTGATTCTTTCAAGCTCCTCAAGTTCAACCTGTCTTGTCTGCTTAATAAACGGGGTACTATATGCCGCTTGGCCCTTCAGTCCGTATTTTAGTACATAATTTTCCAATAAATCCACATCTTCACGTTTGTACTCATTAAGCTCAGAACGCAAAAATCTGAATACAGCTTCATAACTGAAATTGTCATTTAATATATCAAAAACCGCACGAATAAATTCAATCAGAGGATTAAGCAGTACAGGTCTTGTTCTATCAACAAAATATGGAATATCGTATCGATTCATTGCCCTCTCAAGAGCATTGGAATAATTATCAATATCTCCTGTAACAACAGCAATATCCTTATAGTGGTAGCCCTTGTTTCTAACAAGCTCCTCTATTCTGACAGCAGCTTCTACAGATTCTTCCAAAATATCTGTAGCATAGAATAGCTGTAGTTCATCCGTAACAGCCTTATTGTAGGTATTGGTGGTATTCTTAAATATATTTTTTTCAAGAAATGCAAGCATCCCATCTTTATTGGCGAATCTTGGTGATACTTCATTATTTAGAACAACAGGTTCAGATATGTTCACAGAGCAATCCTTACATACATTGTAAAGCTTGTTGACTGTGACTTTGCTCATATAAAAAAGCTCCTGTTCAGATACACTTGATATAGGCAGAGCTAATTTATTATTACCGTTATCAAGAAGTATGGTTACATACACATCAACACAGTTCAATAGCAGCGCACGAATACACTCATACTGAACCGGGGTGAAGCCTGTATAGCCATCAAGTACAATGACGCTTCTCTTCATCAGAGCTGATTTATCAATAACATTGCTAACCTTGGTAAGTATTTCTTCAGAGGTTACATATTTCTCATTAATATATTTTAAAAACTCGCTGTACAGGAATCTAATATCAGCAAGCTTCCCCTTTAAAATCCCTCTCTCGGAAGAATAGTTAAGTAAAAGCTCAAGCTGCTCGTCCCTAATCCCATACTGCATAAATTCAGAAATAACAGATTTAACCTCACTGATATACCCAAGCCTATTAAATATTCCATTTAGTGCAGTAAACTTATCCTCATTGGCCTCGGCTATATGGCGCAATATAAGATTCTTGGCAATATCATCAATAACTACTCCCTTGGCTTCGTTATATCCCACCTCTTCAAATACACGATACGCCAGACGGTTGAAGCTAAGAATATCTATATTTAATATTCCATTTCGGGGATGCATCGAAACAAGCTTGTACTGAGTTGACAAGGTATATTGCTCAGGTACAAGGATAATATAATTAAGCTCAGGATGCTTTATTGATTCATCAATTATGTGTCTGTACAATTCATAAGACTTGCCGCTTCCCGCTGCTCCCACATACAATTGTAGTGCCATAGTTCCTCCATAAGAAAAATCAAATAATTAGTTTCCTATCGCCATTATAATATCTTTATATAATAATTGTGTCCTATAAACAGCACCCTTTGTATTACAGTGCGCTGCCTGGTTATAAATATAATCTCTGGTAAAAATGTAATCCTTCTGACGTGAGATATACTTACCCTTAAGAGCCTCTAAAAAAGCTTTATCATAGGCATCCATCTCCTCCTCAGTACTCTTAACAGCTTCATCAAGATAACAGGGAATTGTAAACAGAACCGTAACTCCAAGCTCACTGCAATAGTCCGTATATTCATTCATATAGCTTATATAATCTTCATTTGGCGTAAAATCAGAAAACGTATACCACTGATACTGATCCTCCATGCCCACAGCCTTTTCATAAGGAAAAGGAATTTCGCAATCCAAACGCTCATATTTCATGGAACCCCTGTAATCCATAGCTTCCATGGAGTAAGCACCACCCGAATGGTAGCCTCCGCCTATCCAGTAATTGAAGTTATCCTTAACATATTTAAGATAACGCAGAGCAATTACCTTTCGCCACTGCTTAGGAAAATATCTGTACATATCATATCTGTCACCGATTCCCGTCAATAACAAGTCAGGATTATAATCATTCATGGTTGCCTGTCCGGGAAGCTCTATTACAACAATATCCCCCTCCTTAAGATACTCCCTTGTCATCTCAAGAAAATATGGAATACCGTAGCTGACATGTCCTCCTAAAAGCACGGAGGTTTTTTTGCTTAGTCTGTTCATTTCATCAAGGTCAATTCCAAACATTAAAGATGAATTTCCAACAAGAACGATTTTCTCTCCATCAACACTTTTTAAATAATCATACTGTTTCACAATGGAACGCTGATATATTTCATCATACTGATCCGGAATACATATAACTGCAAGTATCATAAAAATCATTCCCAGTATAATAAACAACAAAAATCGAAGTAATTTTTTCATAGCCTCACCTGATATTACTAAAAATCAAAATACAAAAATGCGCCTGATGATACCGGCTGTTCATAGGCATTAATAATAACAATAAATGCCACCGCATAAATCACAATCCACCTTACCGCCGTAGGAAGTCTGTTAAACCATGTAAACCAGTTTTCCTTTACCTCTATAATATCAATAAACAGAATAACCAATATTCCAAACAGAGTAGTCACCCAGAAGGATTGCTCATAGGAACCTACAAGAGTAAGAAAACCGCCGCCAAATATGTCCGTTATAACGGACTTATATATGTGTAGCGCAATTCTTAAACTGTCTGCCCTAAACATTACATAACCAATATTAACAATAATAAAGGTTCTTAGAATCCGGAAAAGGTCAAAGGCTTTGGAATCCTCTTTGATTTTGAAAAAGACACGAAGTCTCTCATAGTAATCCTCAAGCAAAATAGCTGCTATAATAAAAAATGCATGCCACATTGCATGACCCATATAATTAAGGGACGCTCCATGCCAGAAGCCGATACAGCCCCAGGTCACAATTAATCCGCCTACAGTAATAAGCTTATTTACAAGCTTCTTTTTCTCCCTGGAGGATTTCCTTATTTTCTTATTAATTTCCGATACCGGCTTACTTCTCAATACGGAATAATACACATAATCCCTAAACCAGGCTCCCAGAGTAATATGCCACCTTCTCCAATATTCAGATATATTCTTTGAAAAATATGGTGTCTGAAAATTCTCATCCAGTGTAATACCAAGAACGGAAGAAGCACCCAATGCAATATCCATGTAGCCTGAAAAGTCAGTATAAAGCTGAATTGCATACATAAGTGTGGCAAATACAAAGGATAGTCCCGTATATTCCGTATAATTGTCATATACCCTGTCAACCACCAATGCCAGATTATTTGCAACTATAATTTTCTTAAAAAAACCCAGAAGTATTCTCTCAAGCCCTCCTACAAAGCGGCTGTAGTCAAAATCATGCTTTTCAAAAAACTGACCTGCCAGTTTTTCATACTGTCCGATAGGTCCCTGACTAATATGCGGAAAATAAGACACATAAAGGGCATACTTTAATATATTCTTCTCAGGTTCAACAATTCCTCGACATACATCAATGCAGTATCCAATACTCATGAAGGTATAGAAGGAAACGCCGAGAGGCGTTATTATGGAATCAAAGTGTTTACCCACTCTCGCCGCAAATACATTTACATACTTGACATATGCTAGCACCGCAATATTTAAGACAATACACATCACCAGGATAATTCTTATATTTCTTTCATTCACCTTCTTAAGTGACTTTTTCTTCTCTTTGTAATTGTCCTCTTTATCGGATATATTTCTTATTTTTTCCTCTGTTTTACTGTTACACAAGCCTATAAGTCTTGCAGCACCATAGGTTGAAGCAATGGAAAATGCTAAAAATATCAAATATTTAACAGATGCCTGAGCATAGAAATATATACTAAAACCAAGTAACAGTACCCACTGATATTTCGGGCAAACCTTACCTACTATAAAATATACCAGAAATAACAGGACTAAAAATTCAATAAATTTCAAGGATGTAAAAATCACAGAAATTCCTCCAAACAAAAATAACTTTCTCTAAAAGAAACAATGTCGGGGCATAGCCCCGACATTATTAACACTTATACTGAAAATAGAAGATCTCCATAGGTTGGGAACGGCCATAAATCCGCCGCCGTATTTTTCTCCATTTCATCACAAAGTTCACGAAGAACATTCATTGCGGGAATAATCTTATCCTTATAATAGGTAGCAAGTTCAAGCTTATCTGCCTCATCAAAGGGAGCCGCATCCTCAAGAAGCTTTTCAAGACGATTAACAGCGGTATAGGCTTTATCCTCAAGGGATGAAAGCTTTTTAATAAGATCCGTTTCAAAACCACACTTTATTTCAGTACCAAGTAATTTCTTGGTACTTAAGGACTTGGCAAGTCTTAAAACATACTGATTTACAGCCGGAAGGATTTCCCTCTTGGCCATTTCAACCATTGTAAGTCCCTCAATATTAATAGTCTTACTGTATGCATCAAGCTGAATGTCGTATCTTGAACGAAGCTCCGGTTCTGTATAAATTCTATGTCTTTCAAATAGCTCAATATTTTTCTTATCGAGCATCTTAGGCATAGCATCAACCGTTGTCGGAAGGTTAAGCAGACCTCTCTTTTTAGCTTCCTTGGTCCAATCCTGTGAATATCCATCACCGTTAAATATAATACGCTTATGTTCCTTAATAGTTCTCTTAATAAGTGAATTTAACGCATCTGTAAAATCATCCGCCTGTTCAAGCTCATCTGCAAATCCCTTAAGAACATCTGCAACAATTGTATTAAGTACAGTATTAGGTCCGGAAACAGATGTAGAAGAACCACAGGATCTAAATTCAAATTTATTACCTGTAAAGGCAAAGGGTGAAGTACGGTTTCTGTCTGTTGTATCCTTCGGGAAGGTAGGAAGCACATGAACACCGATTTCCATCTTACCTGCGCCTTGATTCTTATATGACTTATCATTTTCAATAGCATCAAGAATAGCCTCTAAATCATCCCCAAGGAATATTGACATAATTGCCGGAGGTGCTTCTGCTGCCCCTAAACGATGATCGTTACCAGCCGATGCTATGGATACACGCATTACATCCTGATACTCATCAACAGCCTTAATAATCGATGTAAGGAAAAGCAAAAACTGAGCATTCTCATGAGGTGACTTTCCCGGTTCTAACAGATTAACACCTGAATCAGTAATCATAGACCAGTTATTATGCTTACCGGAACCATTAACTCCATCAAATGGCTTCTCATGAAGAAGACATACAAGGTTATGACGTTTGGCAACGTTCTTCATAACCTCCATAGTAATCTGATTATGATCAATAGAGATATTGGCAGTAGTGAAAATAGGTGCCATTTCATGCTGCGCAGGAGCAGCCTCGTTATGCTCGGTCTTTGACATAATACCAAGTTTCCAAAGCTCCTCATTAAGCTCACTCATATATGCAAGAACTCTTGGCTTAATCGCACCAAAATAATGATCATCAAGCTCCTGACCCTTAGGTGCTCTTGTACCAAAAAGTGTACGACCGCAATATATTAAATCACGACGTTTCTCATATACGTCCTTATCTACAAGAAAATACTCCTGTTCGGGACCAACTGTTGTAATTACACGTTTAACACCCGTATTACCAAAAAGACGAAGTATTCTTACAGCCTGCTCGCTTAAGGTTTCCATGGAACGAAGCAGTGGTGTCTTCTTATCAAGAGCTTCACCGCCGTATGAACAGAAGGCTGTGGGAATACATAAAACTCCATCCTTAACAAATGCATAGGAGGTAGGATCCCAGGCTGTATATCCGCGGGCTTCAAAGGTAGCTCTTAAACCACCTGACGGAAAGCTTGACGCATCAGGCTCGCCCTTTATAAGCTCCTTACCGGAAAATTCCATAATTACACGACCGTCGTTCTGTGGAGAAATAAAGCTGTCGTGCTTCTCGGCAGTAATTCCCGTAAGCGGCTGGAACCAGTGGGTATAGTGTGTTGCTCCCTTCTCGATAGCCCAGTCCTTCATAGCAATTGCAACAACATTTGCAATTGCAATATCAAGATCTCGACCATCCTCTATTGTCTTCTTAAGTGATTTATATATATCCTTAGGAAGCTTATCTCTCATTATGGCATCATTAAATACCATACTTCCGAAAATCTCAGGTACATTGCTCTTCATAAATTACCTCATCATATATTCAAGATTCTAATTAACTTTAATATTATTCACACAATTTTGCAACTACTTCATTGATTATTTTGCCATCGGCCTTACCCTTGAGCTCGCCCATATCATTCTTCATAATCATACCGCCACTATATTCTTTTTGAAATAGCCTTAAGTTCATCAACAGAAAAATTATATGCCTTATTACAGAACTGACACTTTAGCTCAACATCATTACCCTCCTTAATCATGTCATTAAGTTCTTTTCTTCCCAGGCTTATAAGAGCCTTTTCAACTCTTACCTTATCACAACCGCAATGGAATCCAACTTCTGATTTATCGTTAATATCAAGACCAAAATCACCTAAAATATACTCAAGAAGCTCCTCAGGATTCTTGCCCTCATCTAACAATGTCGTAACAGAAGGGATTTCAGACAGCTTCTTTTCAAGCTCATCAATAAGACTATCCTTTGCAAATGGCATAAGCTGAATAATAAATCCACCGGCCTGCTTAACCGTATTATTACGCTCCATAAGTACGCCAAGGCCTACAGCAGAGGGTACCTGTTCCGAGGTAGCAAAATAATAGGTTAAATCCTCGGCAATTTCTCCTGTCTGAAGTGCTACCTGTCCAACATAGGGGTCTTTTAATCCCATATCCTTAATAACACTCAAAACACCTATACCGATTGCCCCGGCGACATCCAGCTTGCCTTTACTGTTGGCCGGAATACAGACATCGGAAACAAGTGGATAACCCTTAACATTTCCAAGGGCATCTGCAGTAACCGTCAAGCCCTTCATCGGACCGCTGCCCCGAACGCTAAGGGTAAGCAAATCCTTTTCACTCTTCATCATCGCCCCCATCATTACACCGGCAGTCATTAATCTTCCAAGAGCCGCAGTAACAACAGGACTTGTTTCATGAGCGTTTCTTGCATACTCCGTAAGATTTCTTGTAGTAGTGCAAAAGGCACGAATCTGTCCCTCAGCAGCAGTTGCTCTTACAATATAATCCTTCATTTTTTCATCATTTACAAAATTATCCATGCTTAATCTCACTTATTATTAATAATCAAATTGCAGGAAATATTTATTTCTTCCTTGCAACAATAAATACTCTCTCTGAATTATCATCAGGGGTATCCTTGCTGTCAGCATCCATTTCCTTAAGAATCTCAAAATCACATTTTTTTAAGAAACCTTCCATTTCCTTAAGAGTATAACCTCTCTGAAAATGATTCTCGGTAAATCTTCTAAAAAGGTCAGGCTCACTGACTTTAACAAAAATACTTAGCTCGTACTCATTAATATGAGTGGCTTCATCATAGAAATTCTCCCATATAAAGGCACAATCTTCCCTGTCCTCAGCAATTGTGGAATCTCCATAAGCTGTCTCATACTTATGCACTGTATTAAAATCAAATATAAAAATACCGTCAGGATACAGGAACTTATGTACCAGAGAAAAGGTTTTTAACACATCCTCATCGGTAAGAAGATAGTTAATGGAATCACACACCGAATATACGGTACCGATGGTTGAATACATATCAAGCTCACGCATATCCTGATTAAGATATAGAATCTCTGCACCGCTTGACAGCTTCTTATTCATGGCAACCTCAAGCATCTGCGTCGAAAAATCAACCCCAATCATGTCATAGCCCTTTTTGTACATCATCTCGGTAAGGGTTCCTGTTCCACAGCCCAAATCAAGCACAAGATTCTTCTCAGATGCAAGTGCCAGATCCTTAAGGGAATCCTCATCGTTATCTGATATGTCTTTTTTATCGGACATTTTTTCGGATATGCCATATTTCACAATAAACCCATCAATAAGGTCGCTCCACTCCCTGTATGGAATATTATCCATCAGTTCATCATATACATAAGCAAAATCAGAATACTCTTCCATTCTACTCCCTCCGGCACTAGAAAATAGCACTAAATACCCCCATTGAAAGCACTCCCATAATAATTCCTGCAAGAACAACGCCAAGCATTACCGCAATAACCGATTCCTTGAATTTCATATCAAGAATTGATGCGGCAAGAGTACCTGTCCAGGCACCTGTACCCGGAAGCGGTATTCCTACAAAAAGCAAAAGTGCTATAAACAATCCGCTTCCCGCCTTAGCCTGAAGCTTTTCTCCACCCTTATGTCCCTTTTCAAGACAAAAGGTAAAGAACTTGCCTATAACAGGCTTATCCTTTCCCCATTCCAAAACCTTTCTTGCAAAAAAGAAAATAACAGGTACAGGAAGCATATTTCCAAGAATTGCAACGACATAGCACAGCGGAAGGCTTAAAGGATAGCCCTTCTCAATAAATCCAATTGCATAGGGAATAGCTCCACGAAGTTCAATAAGCGGTACCATTGAAATAAAAAATACAATCAAATAATGAATCATAATATTCTCCTCTACTTCTTTTTAACAATCTCTTCAAGAGCCTTAATAAGCTCCTTCATATCTTCATCTGTTCCAATAGATATACGCAGATAATTATTAATTCTATCCTTGTTCCAGTATCTTACATAAATATCTCTCTCCTTAAGCTCCTTAAAAATCACCTCGGCAGGAACTTCCTTATGAGAAGCAAAAATAAAATTAGCCTTTGAATCGCCAAAGGTAAATCCAAGTCCCTTAAGCTTTTTCTTGGTCCATTCTCTTGTCTTAATAACCTTGGCTACAGTGTTCTTCCAGTAATCCGTATCCAGCACAGACACAGTTGCAAGCTCAATTGCCGGATAATTCATGGTATAGGAATTAAACGAGAACTTAACAGCCTTAAGATAATCAATAAGCTTCTTAGAACCAAATGCCACACCAATTCTAAGACCGGCAAGAGCACGTGACTTTGAAAAGGTCTGAACCACCAAAAGATTCTCATACTTGTCAATTAAGGGCAGACAGCTCTTGCCGCCAAAATCAACATAGGCTTCATCTACAATAACCACAGAATCAGGATTAGCCTTAATTATTTCCTCAAAAAACTCCGGGTCTTCATAGACACCTGTAGGTGCATTGGGATTAGGAATAATTATTCCTCCGTTTTCCTTAAGATAATCCTCTTTTATTATATTAAAATCATCATCCAGTCTCTGAGTTGTGTACGGAATATTGTACAGATTAGCCCAGACATCATAAAAGGAATAGGTTATATCCGGAAAAAGCACCGGCTTATCCGAATTAAAGAAGGTAAGGAAGGACATCGCAATAACATCATCAGAACCCACACCTACAAAGATATTATCAAAAGGAACATTGTACACACTTGATATTGCATTAACCAGATTAGTAGCATCCATATCAGGATACTTTCTAAGCATGGATGATTCACCGGCAATTTCCTTTTGAGCAAGATCATACATTTTTGTAGCCACCATAGGTGAAGGAGCATAGGGAAATTCATTGGTATTAAGCTTAATGACTTTGCCCCCCGGCTGCTCGCCAGCCACGTATGGAACTACTTTTCTAACATTATTCTCCCAGTTCATAATAAATCTCCTTGTTAATATTAAATGCCTATGAAAAATATTCCGAAGCAAGCAATTCAAATTTAGGTAATGCGTTTACAATTGTTTCATAGGCAACGCAGTATGCAATACGAACATATCCGGCGCAGCCAAAGGTAGAGCCCGGAACAATAAGAAGATTATACTTCTTGGCAGCCTCTGCAAATGCCTTGTCATCCTCTATAGGAGCCTTCATAAACAAGTAAAAAGCGCCCTCCGGCTTCTGGCATGTAAATCCCATTTTACTAAGACCTTCATAAAGCGTATTTCTGTTTCTGTCATAATAGGAAATATCGGTTTTTTCATCCACACATCTTGCAACTACCTTCTGCATAAGAGATGGTGCGTTTACATATCCTAAGATTCTTGTTGCAACACCTGCTGCCTGGAAAACATCCTCATAATCATCTACTTCATAAGGAATAACTATGTATCCGATTCTTTCGCCGGGAAGTGACAGAGACTTGGAATATGAATAACCTACAATTGTATTTCTGTAATATTTAGTAATGTATGGCACCTCAATATCACCATATACCAGTTCTCTGTATGGCTCATCTGTAACAAGATAAATGCTTGTACCATATTCCTTCTGCTTTTTGTCCAATATTTCGGACATTTTAATAATTGTTTCCTCCGAATATACTACTCCTGTAGGATTATTAGGTGAATTAACGATTACGCACTTTGTTTTTGCTGTAATCTTTTCCTCAAATTCATCAAGCTTAGGCTGAAAATCAACAGTGTTTGGTGAAATAATCACAAGCTGTCCGTCGTAATTGGACACATAATTACGATACTCTCCGAAAAATGGAGCAAAGGTAATTACCTCATCCCCCGGGTTAAGAAGTGTCTTAAATACAACATTAAGTCCAGATGCAGCACCTACCGTCATAATAATATTACCTGAATTAAAGGTAGTATCATATTTTCTATTTATTGATTCTGCAATGGCAGTTCTTACATCCTCGTAACCTACATTGCTCATATAACCGTGAAGCTTAACAGGATCCTCGTTTTTTGCAATATCTATAATTGCCTCCCTTACAGCTTCAGGTGCAGGAACATTAGGATTACCCAGTGAAAAATCATACACATTTTCTGCACCGTATTCCTTAGCCAGTTTCTGTCCTTCCTCAAACATTGCTCTAATTACTGAGCTTCCTTTAACAAGCCCTACCATTTTTTCTGAAATCATTGTTTTTCTCCGTTTCTATATTTTCTCTAAAACGCACACTAAAGTATATCGTTACCGTTCAATTTCTGAACTTTAACAGTATATCATATCATTACAGAAGTATCGAGTACCACTGATTGATTTAACATTTATTACTGTTCAGTCCTTACCGGTATAAGAGTAAAAACACTCCCTTTAATACATTGTTTAAAGAGAGTGTAATAATAAGCTATTCAACATTTGTTGCAAAGAATAATGCTGTCATTCTTCTTAGAAGTTCAAGAAAAACACCATTCTTAATACCATCAGACCAGACAGAACCCTTTGACTGCCCCTGAAGTATATATTTACTAAGAATTCCCTTAAACAAATCAATATCCTTTAAATGGGCATGCTTAAGAAGATGAAGCTCATCCTCTACATTTTTGATTTTGTATTTTGTGTAATAATATCTGTAATTCTTATCTATAAGCTTTGTTTTCTTGGCATCCTTAACAAAGGCAAGCAGTGTTGAATCATAAACGGGAATCTGAATAACCTTAAAATCCTGTTCGCCCTCGTAGTATGTTTGAACCTGCTGCCCTGCTTTCTTTTCCATCCAGCTCATATACCTTGACAGCAGTTCAACATCAGGAAGATACTCTTTTCTGATTTTCTCGCTTGTTGTCATATTTTCACCATACATAACCCATCCTCCTTATCAAAAATCTATTGTTCAAATACTCGTCGTATGCAACCGGACAGCTTCCTATACGCTTTATGCCGTTTGCCGGAGAGCATGTATCAGTCGGTAATATAATTCTTCTTCTCAGATGGCAGATATCCAATCAGTATCTGCTCTAATCGTTCTGCCTCAATAGGCTTGGGCAGATAGGAAGAAAATCCATAATTCTTATATACAGCATCTGCATCCGAAGGGCAATTTGCCGTCAGAGCAATAATTGGTACATTTTCAAAAACATTATAGAAACCGCTCTGAATCTTCTTAAGTGTTTCAATTCCATCCATTTCCGGCATCATATGATCAAGAAAAATCATATCGTATTCATGAAGCTTTAATTTTTCCAGGCACATTAGACCGTTTCCTGCATACTCTGCCTTGGCTCCGATAAGCTTAAGCAATCCGGCACACACACCGAAGTTAACTCTGTTATCATCAACAACAAGAATCTTAACATCAGATACTCTAAGATGCCCCTTACTATCATTCTTCTTTTTCTTTGAATGGGGTGTATAATCAATAACCTTCTGTTTTAGCTCAAAGGAAAACACAGAGCCCACACCATAGGTGCTTTCTATTTGAAGCTTCGAGTCCATCAAATTCAAAAGAGTAGAGGTTATTGATAAACCAAGTCCCGTTCCCGTGACTTTGCGATTTCTACCATTCTCAACCCTTGCATAGGCATCAAGCAATGTGCTCATATCCTCTTCCTTAATTCCGATTCCCGTATCCTCAACTGAAAATCTAAGTATGCAGTCATCATCATTAATAACAGTATTCTTATTTTGCATTCTTGCACATTCATTTAATACATCATTACCTGCATTAAGTATGTTTTCATCAGGTCTGCCGATTCTCACACACTGGATTCTCAAGGTCACGCTTCCCTGATTAGTGTATTTCATGGCATTGGACAGAAGATTCATAATAATCTGCTTTAATCTTACGTCATCACCATATAAAACGGAAGGAATATCATCATCGTACTCGCAGATGAATTTAAGCTCGCGACTTTCCACCTCGCTTCGCATAATACCTTCAATCTCCTGTGAAATAGAAGCAAAATCATAATTGGCCGGTACTATTTTCATATTCCCCGATTCCAGCTTGGACCAGTCTAAAATGTCATTTATAAGAGACAGTAAAATCTTTCCGCCGGAATTAATTTCTAAGCATAGCTTTTTAGTAGCTTCCTCCTTAGTTTTCCCCAGGATTAGCTGATTTTTACCTAAAACAGCATTGAGTGGAGTTCTCATTTCATGAGTGAGATTCGCCATGAATTTTTCTCTGTCATCATGAGTTCTGGCAAGGTCACATTTCTTGATGTAATTCTCGTATTCCTCAATATATTTCATAAAGGTAACAATAAACAGTGCCAACAGTATTAAAATATACTTCATTATATGCTCTTTGGGGTCCGGCGATACTTTCCCCGGTGCCAGCATCAGATACAGGATTACAGACACAACTATTTCCATTGAAATTGTAATTACGGGATGAAAGATAAAAACAGATACAACAATCAACGAAAGAATGCTGTAAAAGGAAGCATTTACGTAAAGAGTACAGACATAGACCGTTATGACTAAAATACAGATTGACCACTCAACATAAGTTGCAAACTTTTCTCTGCTAAGGCTCATAGAGCCTTCTTTTTTGCCAACTATTACGGTACTAACAAAAACAGCCAGACTGAGCACACAGCAACAAGTGCACCCCAATAAAAAGTCTGTTAATTCCCCTTCTCTAAACGCGCAAAAATAAAGAGGCGTCAGAATTGAATACAGAACCGACAGTAACGAGAAAACTCTGACAGCCTTAAACTGTCTATCGGTAATATCAAGTCTGAAGCTCTGATAATCTATAAAAGACTTTTTAACATTCAACAAAATTCTTTTCATAGAAAATCCTTTCGATTCAGGATTTGTTTAAAATCCTGTCAAAACATTATCACGTTCAAATTATAGGTACTTTTCCGTAACCGAATGTTAGCTTTCATTATACTATATTTTATGTCACGTTTACATCTTTTTGTAACTTTTTTAAAAGTTTTCCTTAATAGCTTCCTTAGATGCTGTGATCTTACCCTGTATCATTTCGCTGTTTCCGCCGCCCTTTGCCCCAAGCTTTTCTCTTAAAAGAGTGGCTAGCTCTCTTGAATCCAGCTTACTGCTGCCGGCATTATAACGATATCCGTTTTCTTCACTGCCGGCAAATACACCGACAAACCCTGAAAATCTTTTAGTCAACTCATTGTAAACATTCTTCATAACCACTGAAGAACAGTCATCCTCCATAAAAACACACTTTGGTTCATTATCAGTCAATCTGTTTATCTGTTCCAATGCCAAGGCTTCCATTGACTTGGTGAGTTTCTGTTTTAAATCTACAATCTCATTTCTGTAGCTCTCAAGCATAACCGGAACATTTACAGAGGAGCTTGAAATCAGCTTTGCCGAAGTATTTAATATAGCAAGCTCCCTATTAACATATTCTCTGGCACGAGCTCCTGCAAGCATTGCTATCTGGATTCCACCCTTCCAGTTTATAACAGAAACCACCTTAATAAGACCGATTTCTCCTGTTCTTGATACATGAGGAGCACAGCAGGCGCATACATCTACAGTATTATTATCATCACCTATTTTTACCAGACGCACAGTACCCTCTATATCTATTTTACTTCTATACTCGGTAGCCTTAAGTGTAGCCTCATCAGGGAAATAAGCGGTAATGGGAAGATTTGAGCATACCACCTCATTGGCTGCCTCCTCCATTTCAAGAACCTGTTCATAATCAATAACACCGTTTAAATCCAAAGTCACATAATCCTCATCACTAAGATGAAAACCCACATTATCAAAGCCATATTTATTATGAATCAAACCGGTCAAAATATGCTCTGCGGAATGATTCTGCATACGCATAAATCTCTTATTCCAATCAAGGTAACAGCTTACCCTCTCACCTGTAGGAATCATCTGACTTACCCTGTAATCAATGGTCTGTTCCCTGCTTCCTGCCTTGCCGATACATCTCCCGTCAAGGACTTCAACTTTTATACCATTGTAGTCAATATAACCCGTATCTGCGTACTGGCCACCCTCCTCGGGGAAAAAAACGGATTCCTCCAGTTCTATGTAAAATTCGCCATTCTCTTCATATGAATTCGTTACGATTGTTTCATTACTACATATATAGCTGTCTGTTTCATATAATTTCTTCATTATTATTCATCCCTATTCATTCTCAATGTTATGATGTTGGGGTCAAAAGGTATTTTGCCCCCAACGATACCGGATTTCTCCGCTCTACGAGCTCTCGAAATCCTCAAAACATTCAAAATCCGCTCATTTTTCTGCAAAAAATGGCTACTTTTTCATGTTTTGGCGG
>JAZQOI010000097.1:0-21566 GCA_045627745.1 Lachnospiraceae bacterium
CCCGCCAAAACATGAAAAAGTAGCCATTTTTTGCAGAAAAATGAGCGGATTTTGAATGTTTTGAGGATTTCGAGAGCTCGTAGAGCGGAGAAATCCGGTATCGTTGGGGGCAAAATACCTTTTGACCCCAACATCATGTAACAAAAGTATATATAATAATAATCAGGTTCTAACCTTAGTTCCCTTAGTATCTCTTCTTGCCAGCTTAAGCTTATTAAGCTCAATAGTCTTACCGTTAAGCTTAGTTGTCATTTCCACACCGTTCTTAAGAAGAAATACCTCTTCAACCATATCCTTAGGTGCTAACTTCATTCCACGTACACCTACTGCACCCTTTTTCTTAAGCGGCACCTCATCTATATTGAACTTAAGGAAATAACCGTCCTTGGTCTTAAGTACCATATTCTTCTCGTCAACAACAGGTGATACCATGATTACCTCATCATCATCATTAAGGCCTGTTGCCTGTACAGAACGCTTGGTAACATCGAATTCCGTACCATACACATGCTTAAGCATAGAAGCCTTGGTGGCAAATATAAGCTTTTGCATAATAACTCTGTTAAGATTGTCCACATGAACAAGTATCTCATTAGAGGAATTAAAATTACTGACATTATCAACGGGTGTTCCCTTATCCCTCAGCTTACCAAACGGCAAATCAAGAACCTTAACAGTATGCATCATACCAAGATTGGTAAATAAGCATACACGACCTGTGTTCATAACAGGAAATACATACTTATTCTCTGAATCTATGGTGTCCTTATTCTTCTCGTAGGTAGACATATCTACTGTTCTTGCATAACCAAAACGATCCATAAGGAACATTACTTCCATTTCCTCTATCTTCTTTTCTTCAAATACAACCTCTGAAGCATTTTCAATAAGAGTACGTCTATCACGACCATATTCCTTCTTATAGCTGTCAAGCTCCTTAATAATAAGCTTATTCATGGATGAAGGATTAGTAAGCAAATCCTTGTAGTACTCAATATTCTTAAGAGTCTGTTCATGCTCCTTCAACAGGGCATCAATCTCCAAACCTATAAGCTTATATAAACGCATTTCAAGAATGGCAGTAGCCTGTCGCTCTGTAAAATGCAAGCAGGATGCTTCCTTCTTAGAGGCAGCTGACTTAAATTTAATACCCTCTGTAGTGCCATCCACCAGGCAGGCCTTAGCCATCTTAACATCCTTAGAGCCTCTTAAAATCTCAATAATAAGATCAATAACATCACAGGCTCTGATAAGACCTTCTTCTATTTCCTTCTTATCAAGCTCCTTCTTTAACAGGTTAGAATATTTACGATTCTGAACCTCACGAACAAAATCAACATGATGAACAATTATCTGCTTAAGTCCCAAGGTTTCTGGACGTCCGTCCACAACGGCAAGCATATTAACACCGAAGGTATCCTCAAGCTTTGTCTTTTTAAGAAGCATATTCTTAAGATTCTCAACATCTGCATCCTTCTTTAGCTCAAGTACTATTCTAATACCCTCCTTACTTGACTGGTTGGAAATATCAACAATATCATTTGTCTTTTTAGAATCCACCAGTGCAACAATATCCGTAAGGAATTTGCTAATGTTGGCGCCTATCATTGTATATGGAATCTCAGTAATTACAAGCTTTGTCTTGCCCGCCTTACCCTTTTCGTATTCAATCTTGCCTCTGATTTTGATTTTGCCTACGCCGGATTCATATATTTCAAGAAGCTCATCCTTATTAACAACTATTCCTCCTGTGGGAAAATCAGGCCCCGGAATATATTCCATAAGCTCCTCTGTAGTAATGGTAGGTCTCTTAATATATGCCTTAACAGCCTCAACAACCTCTGATAAATTGTGGGGTGGCATACTGGTAGCCATACCTACCGCAATTCCCTCTGCACCATTAACCAATAGATTAGGAATCTTGGCAGGAAGAACCACCGGCTCCTTCTCTGTCTCGTCAAAATTCGGCATAAAATCAACAACGTCCTTGTCAAGATCCGCAAGGATAGTCTCCTGAGTCACCTTCTGAAGACGAGCCTCTGTATAACGCATGGCAGCAGCTCCGTCACCTTCAATAGAGCCAAAATTACCATGACCATCTACTAAGGGCATTCCCTTCTTAAAGTCCTGACTCATTACAACAAGTGCATCATAAATAGAACTGTCTCCGTGAGGATGATACTTACCCATTGTATCACCAACGATACGTGCCGACTTACGATAGGGCTTGTCCCATTTAATGCCCAGCTCATACATATCATATAAGGTACGTCGCTGAACCGGCTTAAGACCGTCTCTTACATCAGGTAATGCACGAGAAATAATAACGCTCATTGCATAATCTATATATGATTTCTGCATAATATCAGAAAATTCGGTTTTAATAATCTGTTCTTCAATTACATCAGTTCCCATTATTAATAAATCCTTCCTTACTGTATACTCCCTAACCCTTACATCTACTATATAAGTATAAAGCTATCACTATAAACTGTGTACTAAAAATCAAGCTCCGCATCATGGGCATGCTTATAAATAAATTCCCTTCTGGGTGGAACCTCATTACCCATTAGCATTTCTGTAGTATTGGAAGCAAGTCTTGCATCCTCTATCTCCACTAGCTTAAGACGTCTTCTAGCCGGGTCAAGAGTAGTTTCCCATAGCTGTTCTGCGTCCATTTCTCCAAGACCCTTATATCGCTGAAGTGTAAAATCCTTATGGGTCTTACGATATTCCATTAATGCCTTGTCATCATATAAGTACTCCTCCTGTCCCCGCTTAGGCATAGCCTTATATAACGGTGGCATAGCAAGATATACATGACCTTCGTATATAAGCTCAGGCATAAACCTGTAGAATAATGTTAATAACAATGTAGAAATATGAGCACCATCCACATCCGCATCAGCCATAATTATTATCTTGTTATAACGAAGCTTGGTAATATCAAAATCATTACCATAACCCTCTGAGAAGCCACAACCAAAGGCATAAATCATGGTCTTAATCTCCGCATTCGCCAAAACCTTATCAATAGTAGCCTTTTCAACATTAAGAATCTTACCGCGAATAGGTAAAATCGCCTGATACATTCTGTTTCTGGCTGTCTTGGCAGAACCGCCGGCGGAATCACCCTCTACGATAAATATCTCGCACTTGTCAGGGTCCTTGCTCTCACAATTGGCAAGCTTACCGTTGGAATCAAAAGAAAACTTCTGCTTGGTAAGCATATTAGTCTTAGCCTTTTCTTCACTCTTTCTAATCTTGGCAGCCTTCTCCGCACATGATAACACAGCCTTAAGATCATCAAGATTCCTATCAAAATATCTGACTAACTCATCACCCGTAACCTTGGAAACAGACTTGGTAGCATCCTGATTGTCAAGCTTGGTCTTAGTCTGTCCCTCAAATCTGGGTGCGGGATGCTTAACAGATACAACCGCAGTCATACCGTTTCTAATATCCGAACCGGTAAAATTACTGTCCTTTTCCTTGAGAATATTAAGCTCTCTGGCATAGGTATTCATAACATTGGTAAACATTGTCTTAAAGCCCGTAAGATGAGTACCACCCTCAGAGTTATAAATATTGTTACAGAAACCAAGTACATTCTCGTGAAAATCATTAACATACTGGAAAGCAACCTCCACCATTATTCCATCGCTCTCGCCGCTGAAATAAACAGGCTCATGCATAGGCTCTTCGTTCTTGTTAATATCCCGAACAAAGCCTATAATACCTTCCTCTTCCCTAAATTCCGTAACCTCAGGACTCTCTAATCGATTGTCTGTAAATATAATTGTAAGCTTGGGATTTAAATAGGCTGTTTCGTGTAGACGGCTCTTAATATCCTCTTCCTTAAAACGAGTCTTCTCAAAAATAGTATCATCAGGCAAAAAATTAATCTTAGTACCGGTATTCTTAGCCCTACCGATAACAGGCAGCAAGCCCTCCTCTAATTCAGTAGTGGGAATACCTCTGCTGTAGCTGTCGTGATATACCTTACCATCTCGTCTTACTTCAATATCAAGATGCTCAGAAAGTGCATTAACAACGGAAGAACCTACACCATGAAGTCCTCCGCTGGTCTTATATACAGAATCGTCAAACTTACCCCCTGCATGAAGTGTGGTAAACACCAGTCTCTCGGCACTCATTCCCTTCTCATGCATACCAACGGGAATACCTCGACCATTATCCTCTATAGTAGCAGAGCCGTCGTCCTCCAGTGTAACCCAAATCTTGTCACAAAACCCTGCTAAATGTTCATCCACGGAGTTATCAACGATCTCATAAATCAAATGATTAAGACCCTTAGTGGTAACACTACCGATATACATACCCGGACGCTTACGTACCGCTTCAAGTCCCTCCAGAACTGTAATGGAACTGGCATCATAACTGTTATTCTTAGACATAAATTCTCCCCTTAAATAATAAAACAATTAAAAATCACTTATATACCCCTATTAGTTGTACGAACACATTTTCGGGCAACTATAATTAGTATATTGATTTTTCAATAAAAATCAATAGTTTTATAAAAAAATTAATTGTAAATAAATTTATCAATATTATTTCAATTGATTGAATTTATGTCACATCAATGCTAGAATGTAAATATATTTGATGTGAATATCAAAATTGTATTGTAACTTATTAACTATCATAGAAGGAGACAATAATGTTTGACAGAATATTTGCCAACTATCTTGCCGACCAACAAATATTAGATCGAAGTGATTTAGATAAGATATTTGAGATTCAGGAACAAAAACGTGTCAGGCTGGGTGTTATCGCCATCTCAGAAGGTCTTATGACCAATGAGCAGGTAGAGGAAGTTAACCTGCTTCAATCTACATCCGATAAGCGTTTCGGTGATATTGCAGTAGAGAAAGGATATCTTACCGACAGTCAGGTTACACGTCTTCTGGCATTACAGGGTAATCGGTTCTTAACCTTTATACAGGCAGTTGTTGATTACGGAACGATCAGTATGCCTGATGTTATCGAAGCACTTAATACATTTCAGAGGCATAACAGCTACACCCTAACCGATATTGATAATCTTAAGAGCTGTGACATTGACAGAATCATGCCTATATATGTATACGAGCTTCCCGATTATGCCAAGGAGCTGTCAGGAGTTGCACTTCGTACCATTTCAAGGCGTGTGGATTACCACGTATACATTGATAAAACATATACCTGTGATAAATTAATCGTTGATAATCTATGCATGCAGGAATCAAAGGGCGATCATAATATTTTACTTGCTATATCCGGCTCAGAGGATGCATTAATGACAATGGCGGTTTGCTTTGCCGGACCTAAATATATCGAAGAGCTTGAAGATGCTCAGGATACAGCCTGCGAAATAATCAACAACATCAATGGATTATTTGCTACCGAATTAAGCAGAAGAAATATTAATATAGATATGCTCCCACCCTATTACAAGGCCGGCAGCAGTGTTATTAATTCAGAAGAAATAATAAACATTCCATTCTATGTTAAGGACAAAGAGTTAACTCTTTCAATAATTCTATCAGATAACTATACTACAGAATAAGGAGATATTATGGCTAAGATATTAATTGTAGATGATTCCAGAACAATGAGGAAAATGCTTAGAGGAATGCTTACAGAAGCAGGACACGAAGTAGTTGCGGAGGCAGGCAACGGAGCCGAAGCAATGAAAAGTATTAAGGAATTTATGCCGGACCTTGTTACTCTTGATATAACAATGCCTGAAATGGATGGTCTTACATGTCTTAAGCTTATTAAGACTGACTTCCCACAGGTCAAAGTCATTATGGTTTCAGCCGCCGGTCAGAAAGAAAAGGTTCTGGAAGCTTTAAAATGCGGTGCATCTGATTTCCTCCAGAAACCCTTTGAAAACGAAAACGCTATAAATATAATAAATAAAATTGTAGGATGATTTTGAAAAGGGTATTATAAAGCCTTTAACGTACCATCATTAAGAAGTGCCGTTAGACGTTTCTTAATGGTGGTATTTTCTTGGGCTTCAAGATACCTGTCATTACTTAGCAATTCATCAACAGCCCTTGAAGCCTCCTTAAGTATAGCCGCATCCGTAAAAATATCCCCCAGTCTGAAGGACATTTCTCCACTCTGCCTTATTCCAAACATATCACCGGGTCCTCGAAGCTCTAAGTCCTTGGACGCAATATAGAAACCGTCGTTTGATTTATTCAGTATATCGAGTCTTTCTTTATTCTTATTACTTTCCTTGCCATTAATAAAAATGCAATAGGATTCATCACTGCCCCTGCCTATTCTTCCCCTAAGCTGGTGAAGCTGTGCAAGACCGAATCTCTCTGCGTTTTCTATCATCATTACTGTAGCATTGGGTACATTCACCCCTACCTCAACCACAGTGGTTGATACTAAAATATTGATTCTGTTAAGGAGAAAATCATTCATGATTCGATCCTTTTCTGCCGGCTTCATTTTTCCGTGGAGATATTCAATGGTAATCTCCGGTGGAAATGCCTCCTTTAGCTTTTTGCTATAGGATATTACATCCTCACAATCAAGCCCCTCAGTTTCTTCAACCATAGGACAGATAACGTATGCCTGATGTCCGGCTTTAATCTCCTTAAGAATAAAATCGTATGACTTTTTCCTGTATTTCTTCCCTACTACACAATTCTTAATAGGAATTCTGTTTTTAGGTAACTCATCAATAATGGAAATATCCAGGTCCCCATACATCATTATAGCAAGAGTTCTGGGAATAGGCGTAGCACTCATTACCAGAACATGAGGGACATTTAATGCATTCTTATCAGCAAGCATCTGCCGCTGTTTAACACCAAATCTATGCTGCTCGTCAGTAATTACCAGCGCCAGCCTGTTATATACAACCTTATCCTGAATCAAGGCATGTGTACCTACAATAATAGATACCTCTCCACCTTCAATCCTTGCACATTCCTCTTTTTTCTGCTTGGCAGTCATTGAACCAGTAAGCAAAGTCACCTTAAATGGAATGTTATATTTCTCAAACATTTCCCTAATAGAATCATAGTGTTGTCTAGCCAAAATCTCAGTAGGTGCCATAAATGCACACTGATACCCATATTCAGCCACATTAATACAGGCTAGAATTGCAATAATTGTTTTACCGCAGCCTACATCCCCCTGCACCAAACGGCTCATGGACTTATTGCTAATTAAATCACATTCTATTTCTTCAAACACCTTTTTCTGAGCATTGGTAAGGGAATAAGGAAGCTTATCAAGTAGTTCATGGGCATATTTTGATTCCTTAATATAAAAATCATTACCGGCTAAATCATTATCCTCCTTAAGAAATCTTAGCCGTAGCATGAACATAAAAAATTCATCAAACACAAGAAAGCTTCTTGCTCTTTTTAATTCCTCAATATCTTTTGGAAAATGAATTGCCAATAATGCATCATTTTCACGTATAATATTTCCCTGATAATCAGAAATATCACAGGAAACATCATTACTGTATTCATCAAGCACCAGAGAAATTGACTTTTTCAGAGAATTATTGGTAAGCCCCTTTGTCAATGGATATATAGGCTGCAGAGTACCTATTATTTCTTCATACTTTGCTACAGTAAACATAGCAGGCTGTTCCATCTTTAACCTGTTTCCAACCTTTTCTACGTAACCTACAAATACATATTCTTCCATTAAATTGATTGATTTGGGAAGATATGGCATATTAAACCACACAGCATTAATTTCTACTGTCTGTGTTCTAATAACAGCAGACACAATAGTCATTCTTCCTGCCCGTCTTAGCAAAGGTCTTGAAGTAATCTTTCCCTTAATAAAACATTTCTTAGAATAATCCTCCTCCACATAATCGGAAGCCACCTCATAGGAGGCATAATCTCTCGGGAAATAATACATAAGGTCGCCATATGTATATATGCCGACCTTGTGATATAACTCGGCGGTTTTGCCGCCGATACCTTTTAAATTCTCAATAACATTTTCTTTATTCATTATTCAACCGAAACCATATAATAATAAATAGGCTGACCACCGTAATGAATCTCCACATCACAGTCTGAATATTTCTCTTCTACAGCCTTAGCCAACTCACCTGCAGTCTGTTCATCTGTTTCCGCACCGTAATAAATGCTAATCAATTCAGAATCATCATCTACCATATTGTCAAGCATTTCCATTGTTGTTTCTTCAACCTTGTCACCAACTGCAAGAATCTCATGGTCTCCAATTCCCATAATATTACCCTGCTTTATTTCAAAGTCATTAATAACAGTATCTCTTACAGCGTAAGTAACCTGACCTGTCTTAACAAGTGAAATAGAATCCTTCATTGCAGCTTCATTATCCTCTGCACTGGCACCGGGAACAAAATTAATCAACGCGGTAATTCCCTGTGGTACTGTCTTAGTAGGAATTACAATAATATTCTTATCCTCAACCATATATTGAACCTGATTAGCTGCCATAACAATATTCTTATTGTTAGGGAGAATAAAAATAGTAGAAGCATTAATACTCTCTGCTGAATTAACCATATCCTCTGTACTGGGATTCATAGTCTGGCCACCGGAAATAATGCAATCTACCCCAAGGCCTGTAAATATAGAATCAAGTCCTTCTCCACAGGAAACTGCAATAAAGCCAAATTCCTTCTTCTCACCTGCGGAAGGATTCTTATATACATTAGCGGCATTCTCTGCCTTAGGCTCCTCCTTAGCTTCAACAGCCTGTGGCTTAACCTCAGACTTTTTGCTAAGCTCTGCAATCTTCTCCTGCTGTTCCTCACGCATATTATCAATCTTAATACGACTGAGTGAACCAAAGGAAAGACCCTTCTGAAGAGCAAGTCCCGGATCATTGGTATGAACATGAACCTTAACCACATCATCTGCGGCTACACATACAACAGAGTCACCTATAGACTCTAAGAAATTCTTGAAATCCTGCTCATTCTTAGCATTAAATACCTTGTCAAGAATAACAATAAACTCTGTACAGTAGCCATATTTAATCTCTATATTAGCCTGAAAATCAAGACTCTTAGCGGTACTTACCTCACCCTCTATAGTCTCTGTATCAAAAGCAATCTCATTACCAAGGAATGCCTGATAAGCACCCTTCATAATTTCCACAAGACCCTGACCACCTGAATCCACTACACCTGCCTGTTTAAGAACAGGAAGCATATCAGGAGTCTTAGACAATACATATTCGGCATGCTTAATAACTTCATCTAAAAATGTAGACATATCCTCTACCGAATATGCCAGCTCCATAGCCTTGTCAGCCGCACCCTTAGCTACAGTAAGAATAGTACCCTCCTTAGGCTTCATAACAGCCTTATAAGCAGTATCTGTAGCCTTCTGAAAAGCCTGTGCCAAAGCAATTACATCTACAGTGTCAAGAGTCTTAATAGACTTGGTAAATCCACGAAGAAGCTGCGATAAAATAACACCGGAATTACCCCTCGCACCACGAAGAGAACCTGATGAAATAGCCTTACACAATGGTTCCATTGTAATCTCATCCATTGCAGCAACTTCCTTGGCAGCAGACATAATTGTCATTGTCATATTAGTACCTGTATCACCATCGGGAACAGGGAACACATTCAATTCATTAATCCATTCTTTTTTGGCCTCTAAAGACTTCGCTCCGGTCAAAAACATTTTTGAAAGTGTTTTAGCATCAATAACATTAACGCTCACAATAAAATCCTCCTTAGTCGATAACCCTTACACCTTCAACAAAGATATTAATCTTCTCAATGTTTAATCCGGTGAATTCTTCTACTTTATACTTAACATTGCTGATAAGATTATCGGCAACAGTCTTAATGCTTACTCCATAGGCAACAATTACATGAAAATCAAGCGTAAGCTGATTATTCTTAAGCATTACATTAATACCATGTGTAATCTTGTCCTTCTTAAGCAATTTAACAAAGCCATCTGTCATATTAACAGAAGCCATTCCTACAACACCAAAGCATTCAACAGCAACAGAACCTGCGTACTGTGCAATAACTTCTGTATCTATACTTACATTACCAACATTCGTCTTAATATGACCCTTCATATAGCATTACCTCCTATTTTATCAAATACGCCTCAGCGTATATGAGCGCGAGAGGCATATTATTTAGTATTATACACTTATATTGAAAAAAAAGAAACTTAAATAATATTTTTTCTTTTTTTCATTTATGCTTGATTTTTAAAAAAACATTTGTTAAAATAACTTCGTTGCGGTTATGAATAGCAATATGAGTATAATATAGACTTAATTAAGGAGGTGCGACCCATGGCAAAATGTGATATTTGTGGAAAAGGCGTTCATTTTGGTAACAATGTAAGTCATTCACATAGAAGATCAAACAGAATTTTTAACGCTAACGTTAAGAAGATTAAATGTAAGGTGAATGGAGTACCAAAGAGACTTCATGTTTGTACAACATGTATGAAATCCGGCAAGGTTGAGCGTGCATAAAAAAGAAACTGCTTTAAGCAGTTTCTTTTTTTTAAGCATGATTAAGCCTTCATTTACACCCATGTACATCAAAAAACCACGATTATTCATCGTGGTTTTTATTAAAACTGCTGTTTTAATCTCTCATATTCCTGGTTAATAACCTGTACTGTCTCATTATCACCATCCATGTTATCAGGATGGAATATCTTAAGAAGATCTCTGTAACGTTTCTTAAGTGCCAATAAATTATCAACACCATTGAAAAATACACCGCTTTTGTAAGCTGAAACATTAAGATTATCAGTATAATCATTGGTGGACTGATAATTATATCGCTTATATTTCTCACGATAGTTCTCTTTATCAGACTCGAACTCTTCACGCTCCTTGCAGAGACTCCTGAAGCCTTCTTCAAGAATCTGAAGCTTCTGATCAAAAAGAACCTTCTCAGTAGCCAATGTCTTAGCATCAAATTCAGTCTTACGTGCCTGTTCCTCAATAGAGGCAGTAATAATCAACTTCTCTGCGTCAAACTTACGCTTAGCTTCTTCGAACTCGTCCTTCTCTTTCTCGAACTGTCTCTTAGCATACTCTAAGCGCTGACCTTCCTGCAAAAGCCATAACCTAATAGAAGCCATGTCTTCCACAGTAATATTCTGTGCAATATCCATCTTTTTCACCCTTATAATTAAAAATCCCTCTAACTACAAGTGGTACCCATTCCCCATCTGCGTACCACATAATGTATTATAAATAACCTTGTTATTTTTTGCAAGAGGAAATTTTAAAAAAATGAAAAAAACTTAAATTATTCCTTTATTGCAGCATTAATTGCATCATCATCTGACAGCTTATCTTCGTTTTTGTTAGCTGTGAATTTGTTTACAAGGTCCGGAACCATATCAAGAATCTTGGTAACACCATCCTGATTCTTAATATTAACTACTCTTGTAGTTCCGTTCTGGATAACCAAAACAGCACTGGGAGACATCTTACCTGTAAGTCCTCCTGCTCCGTTATCCTTTTTCTCCCCTCTGAAATCACCGGCGCCTACACCAAAGGACACATCTACAAATGGTACAATAATCGTATC
This sequence comes from Lachnospiraceae bacterium, assembly GCA_045627745.1. Lineage (GTDB taxonomy): Bacteria > Bacillota > Clostridia > Lachnospirales > Lachnospiraceae > UBA2868. The sequence continues at coordinate 11,582 of JAZQOI010000097.1, forward strand.
ATTTATAGTGGTAGGCTCACCTACAACAGTCTTGGTAGACAGAAATCCGTCCATACCCTTTATCATAGAATCAACAACTTCATTAAATCCATTATTTGCCATAATTATCCACTCCTTTTACCATTCTAAAAAATCTTTTAATTTCCTTATTGAAATATATTTTGAAACCAACTACCAATAATGTTATAAGATACAATCTTGACTTGATTAATATATCGCCCTTAAATACTTCGTTATCAAAATCCGGTTCTACAATAATTCCTTCACCAAGAAACGGATAAATAACTGCCATTATAGCAAGAGCCTGTCCCGTAGCTGCCGGGTCATCAAATCCCACATTAATATAACCCTTAACCTTTCTGGGTCTAACAGCCTTAAGTATTCTAACAAGCTCTGTCTTACAGCTATCCATTGCATTCCTGTTGTGTCTGTCCTCAAAGAATACATTATAATAATAAGAAGCATTATTATATATATGAATAAGCTTATCTTTAATTCCCAATAACTTATCCTTAATATTAAGAATAAACTCTACAACCGTACTAACAAAAGACTTAACCTTTTCAAATACGTTTTTATAAACAATATCATCAATGTCAGAGTTCTCAGAATTATCAGCAAAATCCACCTTCTTACCATCGGGCTTAATCGTGGTATCGGTAGCCTCTATCTTCCCTGTAGCCTCATTATATTCTTCCAACACACAGCTACTGATATTCTTTTTTTCTATTTTCTTTTTTTCTATTTTCTTTTTTTCTTTTTTCTTTTTATTTTTTCCGGGTATCTTAGCCTTGGCTAATCTCTTCTTCCTAGCAGCTTCCCTTCTATTAGCGATTCTCTCCTTAAGAGCTAAAATATCAATACCTAATATCTTAAAGCTTTTAACTAATCCTGCGTTAGAATACATCACCTTAATACTAATAAAATGAAGTAACCAGTTAACCTTTAAATTACAATCATATTCTTCCTTAGGTATTCCTTTATTAGCAGTAAGCTTCATACGTATAGGAACAAATAATACCAATGCAATAAGAAGTATCACTAATCCTAGCAGTACAAGAAGCACTATACCTATTATTTTCAAAATCAACAGAATTGTATGTAGCATCTATTCCTCAATCATCATTTTCTCAAAATCTTTTCTAAGGTCAGTATAATGACCAGTCAATTGAAAGTGTTTCATAACAATCTCTTCAACTAAACCGTAAGCCTTTTTCTTGCTCTCGGCAAAACCAATAACCACATGGTCAAGCTCGCAGAAACGTTTGGACTTAAACATACGAGCAGGAACAATATCGAAGCAGTCCTTGTCATTAGCCGCAAGCATAATCACCTGAAGACCAAACATATCAATACCGGCGTTAAGCTTATTTATAATACTATCAACATCCTTCTGCGTATCACTGGTCAGATACAGATTCTTAATATATTTAATCATGCAAAATCACTTCCATAAACAAAGAAAAATCAACTAATTAATTATATCATACAGTAATTACAAAATATACAAAATAACCTGCTTAAAATTAATAAGAAAAATACATTACTATTGAACATGATTCGATAGCACATTATATTACCTGTCAGAATCTGAACTGTAACAAAAATACTCATCGAATACAGCCTTGGCAATAGGCACTGCCACATCTCCGCCTGAACCTGCCCCCTCTGCTATTACAGTAACTACAAGCTCCGGATCATCAGAAGGCGCAAAGCCTGTAAACCAGGCATGACTTTTAGATTTATCTGTGGAATACTCAGCGGAGCCTGTTTTACCTGATGCAGTATATGTAGAGGCACTATTAAGCTTAGTAGCCGTACCCGATACTACTACCTCCCTCATATAATCACGCAAAACCATAGCACTATTCTTACTTACAAGTCTTCCATATTCCTTAGCAGAATATGACTTAACAACATTATTGTTGCAATTAAGAACCTGTGAAATAACATATGGCTGCATAAGAACACCATCATTAGCAACCGCTGCTGTAATCATAGCCATATGAACAGGAGTAATCTGTGTCTTACCCTGTCCTATTCCCACCTGCATAATGTCCTCTGTAGGCGTATCAGAATTAATATCCACATAGCTTTTTTTATAGGTAAAGGGAATAGGTAACTCACTGTTAAATAACAGCTCACCACAGGTAGCAGCAAACTTCTCCTTATCAAGAAGTGTACTAATACTTGCAAAGGAGGAATTGCATGACTTGGCAAAGGAATGTTTAAAATCAAGTGCCCCATGCTGCTGACCGTGGAAGCAATTAATCACATCATCCTCATTAGTAAAGCTACCGTTACAGTTAAATTCATACAATTCAACACTTTCAGGATACTCCTTCATGTATTCAAGACCGGTAACAATCTTAAAGGTAGAGCCCGGAGGATACAATCCCTGCGTAGCACGATTAAGAAGAATACTGTTACCGGAATCCTCGTTAATATCCTCCCATACATTAATAAGATCGTTAGGATCAAAATCAGGCTTGGATACCATTGCAAGAATCTCGCCGGTCTTGCAATTCATAACAACAACCGCACCTGTATTGCCACCCATAGCATCATATGCAGCTCTCTGTAAATCAACATCAAGTGTAGTAACTACACTATCCCCCTTATTCTTCTTGTTATTTAAGTCATTCTGTATTCTGTTCTTAAGATAATCATTAGAGGAAAGAAGCTTGAAATTGGCACAAGCCTCCACACCGATATTACCTCTTGCGCAGTAACCTACCACATGAGCAAATAACCGTCCGAAGGGATAATTACGTTGTTCCTTTCCGTCCTCTGATACATTGGTAGTAGCAAGAACCTCCATATTTCTTGATAAAATAGAGCCTCTCACAATCCTCTCCTCAAAGATAACAGACCTTGTATTGTAGGAATTGTTTATAATCTTCTCACTATCAAAAAACATAAACTTTACAAGGTAAATAATTAACGCAAGAAAAATCGCAACAAAGATATAAGTAACAAACAGAATTTCACGGTTCGTCTTCTTCTGTTCCTTCGCTGCCTTTTTCTGTATCTCTTCCTCAGAATCCATTTCAATTTTGACTGATTTTTTAAATAAGCCCAAAACTACTCCTCATCTTTAACGGATATATATAATCCCTGAATAACCGCAAACATAATCATTGTAACCATGACAGAATTGCCCCCATAGCTTACCAAGGGCAATGTCACACCTGTTAAAGGAATAAACTTGGTAACACCACCAATAGTTAAAAACACCTGAAATCCATAGGTAGTCGCCAGTCCCACAGCCACCAGCTTGTAAAACATATCCTTAAATCGCATAGCTATATTCATAAACATAATAAAACAGCTTACACATATAAGAATAAGACATATGGCAAATAATAAACCAAATTCCTCTGCAATAGCCGAGAATATAAAGTCAGCCTCCACAACAGGAATCTTGGATGGCGAACCATTATTAAGTCCCATTCCAAAAAAACCGCCCGTTCCTATTGCAAATAACGACTGCGCTATCTGATAGCCTTCATTATCTATAGTCCCAATGGGATCCTTCCATGCAAGAACTCGCACACGCACATGGGAAAACATTACATACCCAAGCAGGCAGCCTACCATCATAAATGCAAGACCCAAAGAAAAATATCCAATATTATGCGTGGCAATATATAACATAATAATATAAACCACAAAAAATATTACAGCACTTCCTAAGTCCTTAGACAATACGAGAAGTAATACATGTACCCCCGCAACAATTGCACTTTTAAGTATATCCTTAAATTCCTTAGAATGTGTTATAATACCGGCTATTGCAAAAACATAAATGATTTTAACAAATTCAGAGGGCTGAAAGGTTACACCCATAATTCTCAGATTAAGCTTAGAGCCGTTAATTACCTTGGAAAACACCAAAACTGCCATAAGTGCAAGAATACCCGCAACAGCCAAAATAGGATAAAACCTTCGAAGTCTCTTAAAGGTCTTAAGCACAAGCGGAATAATCAAGGTAAATATTATCGCCACCAATGCCACTACAAGCTGCTTTCTAGACTTAGAAAAGGATAATCTTGACAGAATAATAAACCCTATGGTAAGAAGCATACACATATTGTTGAGAATAAGCCTGTTAGAGGACGGATATATGATTCTGTATAGAATAATCACAGTAAGCAGCGCCACCTGAGATACTCCGTAAAAAAGAATATACTCAATATCCCGATTCTCAATATACAGCACAAAAAAAGCAATAAAATACAACAAAATCATGCATATATTCTGGCGAAAATATATTCCCCTTCTATCATGCTCCTTAGAATGAGTAAATACATTGAAACAGAGCAAGGTATATATTGCCATTAGAATAGTTATTATGTACTTGGAAGCTTCAACAATAATAATATTCAATTATTCAACACCTCTGTTATAATGACCTTTTGTATGTTTAATATCCAATACTTCGTATTCTTCTCCCCTTAAATAGTGACCATAGCAATTAATGACGTTCTCAAGAATGTCCCCATTCTCATCCGTAATAATTAATCTAAGTGAATAGGGCTTAAGCTTATCCATGAAGGAAGCATCAGGAAGAATATAATTAGGCACACTGTTGGAAATCACATTAAGACACTCGCTGCAATTCCTGTTAACAAGAAAATCATTCCCGTATCTATCGGTAATATAAGAATATCCATTATCATGTCTACATTCTACGGATGTCTTCATGGTACACTGGGCAGACAGCATCATAGGAAGTCTTCCGTAGACAATCATATCCTCATGGCTTAAATTCCTTCTAAGAAGTTCCTTCCTATTAAGCTCAACCGGCATAGTAAGATGTGCAACACCCAATTCTCTAAGCTCAATTGCAGCCTCACTGTTAACAGCATATAAATGAATATCTCCTATCACGTTACCCTTATAGCCGGTGCTTTTAAGATAATACAAAACCTCAAGATTATCTGCAACAATTCCGTCAATATATGGATACAGACTAGAAATATCAATTCTGTATAAAAATCTCTTACGAACTACAAATGGTAAGGAAATATAGAATTTCTTGTTCTTGTCATGTATCAATTCTGACACCTTAGCAACTGTAGATATAATATCATTATCAGAATTAATTGCAAGTGCATTGTAATCTATATTAATAATATCCACATAGTTATTATTCAATAATATATTAAGATTATTAAGACTATTAATATAACAGTGTAATAATGTTCTATCATACTCATTAGAATTATCAGGGTAATAATCGGGATTTATATTGAAGTCTTTCTCAGTCTCTACTGCTTTTCTTCTATATATACCCAGTATTCTGTCCTCAAGATGCTTTAATCCTTCACGTCTTAGGTTATTAATAAGTGACACAGGCATAAAGGCGTTATCACTAATATTTACATTAAGTGACTTAAGATAATAGTCGGTATCCCCCAGCTTATTAAGCTGCTTGGCAACCTCCTGTTCATTAAGCGCTCTGTTTTTAGCTTCCTCCACCACTGCGCCTTTTGTCTCTACAGAAATATCCTTATATTTAAGAAGCAATCTCGCCGGTTCACCGGTAATTATAGTGGCATTAGCCTCTATGGGAAGCTTATATTCATGACAATACTTTAAAAATACTGCTTTCTTTTCCTCTTCATTAGCAGAACTGTAACAGGGTTTATCAACAGTAATCATATCTCTGCCGTTCTTTTCATAATAATATCCTTTACAATTACCGCTTCTGGTATAGAGCTTAAGAAGCTCCTCGTAATCTTCCTTATTAACAGAATACGCCTTTTGGGACATAAATAAATCAACATATTTCTTATATATACCCGTTACAGCACCTACATACTCAGGACTTTTCATACGTCCTTCAATCTTGAAGGAAGCTATCTTAGCTTCAATCAAATCCGGTATTATTTCAAGAGTACATATATCCTTAGCACTGATTAAATAGTTATTGTTATAGGGCAGTCGACAGGGCTGAGCGCATCTTCCTCTGTTACCGCTTCTTCCTCCTACAACACTGGAAAACAGGCATTTACCGGAATAAGAATAACACAACGCTCCATGAACAAAGCATTCTATTTCAATTCCCGTATCAGTAATAATATCTTCTATTTCCTTAAGTGATAATTCCCTGGCAAGTACTACTCTCTTAAAACCATATTCTTTAAGAAGCTTCACTCCACATACGTCAGTAACAGCCATCTGTGTACTTGCATGAAGAGGCAAGTCGGGAAATACTCTGCATAATACCCTTGCGACCCCAAGGTCCTGAACAATAACACCATCCAGCCCGGCAACATAATAGGGTCTTATATAATCACAGAGACTGTTAAGCTCAGAATTCTTTAACACAGTATTAACCGTAAGATAGAGCTTTCTTCCGTACAAATGTACATAATCTATTGCTCTAATCAAATCCTCTTCACCAAAATTCTTCGCATAAGCTCTGGCGCCGAATTGACTGCCTCCTACATATACAGCGTCAGCTCCGCTAAATACGGCTGCTCTAAGAGCATCATAATCACCTGCCGGTGCTAATATTTCAGGTCTAACAAATGACTGTGTCATACAATCCACCCTTCAAAAATAGTTAAAAAAATCGAGAAAAAAGAGCCGTTATAATAACGGCTCTAAAATCACATCTTAGTAATCTCTCTCTGGTAATCCTTAATCATTTTATCCTTGCTCTCCATCTTAATCTGAGTAGCAATTAACTCATGCTTAATATCATAAAGCTCTTTATCTTTTGCTTCCAATTCTTCCTCCAAAGCCTCTAACTGCTTTTTGGCCTTGAAAAAATCATCTGCAATATTAAGTTGAAGCAGGACATTCTGCATATCAAGCGGCTGTCTTCTAAAGGAATCCACTTTTTCATACTCGGCAATCTTGCCATTTATATATGTAGCAACCTTCTGAAGATACTCTTCACTCTCGTATCCACATAAAGTAATAACCTTGCCGCCGATAATAACTTCTGTATCATTTTTTGAAGCCATTTCAATTCCCCCTATTCAATTTGTATTAATCCCTCGGGGTTATTATATCAAGGTTAAAAATATCTTGCAACAATAATCACATTTAATATTATCTGTAACAATAAGAAGGTAAACCAAAACTCTCTAATGTAGTCTGGCTAAAATATACAGGTCCCTTAGAACCATCCTGCATATACTTAACTCCGATAAAATAATCATTGCCATCAATAACACCATCGTTATTAAGATCTGAAACCACATACTTTCTCATACTGTCACGATTAGTAACATAATCAATTACTTCCCTATCGTAAGAAGCATAATCAGAATTAAGAGATGCATCATAGGCTGCCTTCTTAGCATTAACTACTGCAAGCTTAGCATTGTAATCAGCATTAAGTGTAACAAGCTTAGAATTCAGTTCATCAATAATAGCCTGAACACTAGGGCAGGCTGCCAACTGAGCCTTATACCCTGCGATAGCAGAATTAATATTAGCAATATTCTCTGCTACACCATTAGCTGCCTTAACAGCATTGTCATAATCAAGCTTAGTACTCTGAACAACATTAAGATCCGCAAGTGCCTTTATAGACTTGCTGAAGTTGTCCTCATAAATACTTCTCTCTGTGCAGTCCTTAAGATGATTATTAGCATTATAAAGCGCACCTGACTTAATCTCTACTACACCCTTAGCAGTATTGTAAGCATTCAAAGCTGCAAGATATTCATTCCCCGTAGTAATTCCTGCATCAGTAAATACCTTAAGTGCTGCGGCTTTAACATTAAAGTCAGCCTGTGCAGCGGCAAGCTCCTTCTCAGCTACACTCTTGGCAGCATTAGCCTGATTAATAGCCTCTACTGTACAAGGAAATGCATCAGCCTTAACTGTCTTAGGTGTTGCACAGGTAAATGCAACTGCTCCACATAATACTAAAACCCCTAATAATACTTTTTTTGTCATTATCTTCACTCCTCTCTTTGACAAATATAGTTAAATTATATAACAAATAATTCACAATGTCACTATAAATATATATTACAGAACCTAAAACATTATCGTAAAACAATAAAAAATATTTTCTATGATTAGTTCATTTGTTAATAAATGCCCCGGTTACCCGGGGCATTTATTGTTATAAATATTAATTCTTTTCAACAAACAATGTCTTATCAATAGGCTGTGCCTTAATCTTGAAGGTTATTGTCTTGTAGCCTGCATATCCATTCATACCACGAACGGTTACTGTAGCTTTACCCTTCTTAATATTGCTTGAGTAAGAAACTATTGCATAATTAGCAGTATCGAAATCATCTAAATCATCCAATGCATAATAGATGGTTGTATTCTTACCCTTACCTGACTGAACATAGAAGTTATATTCACCTTGCTCCTGTGAAAGATCAGTCTTAGGATTAAGAATAATCTCATCTCCTATATAGAAGATATCACCGCAGGCAACTCCCTTAATCTTAGGAAGCTTAGAATCAACTACTCGATAATAAGTTTCATAGGTTCCTTCATAATTAGTTCCTATACCTTCAATAACTACAGTATATTTTGTGCCTTCACCTCCACACTGGCTCTTATCAGGAACAGGAGAATCATCTGAGTAGTACTCAACAGTATAATCCTTGCCTGCCTTAAGTGTCTTGCCTGTTGCAATTTCCTTAACTACTACTGCTGACTTGAAGCCATTCTTCTTGGTATTGTACTTAACATCGGGAGCAATTACAGTAAACTGTGAATCCTCATCCTTTTCATTGTACCATACAATTGAATTATTAAGGTCAGCCTTTTCAACCTCATATTCAATGGTCTTAGTTCCTGTGAAGTTACCCTTACCCTTAACCTCTACAGTTGCAATATTTCCTGCAGCCTTATTGTTCTTGTACTTAAGTGTGTAATCAACACCTTCCTTAAGGATATCACCATCGTAGGTAACTGTAGGTATCAGCTTAGCTCCACTCTTACTGTAGGCAACTGAATCTGCACAATCCCAATCAAGTTTCTCTTCTGTATCCTGCCCTATATTATATCCGGTAATCTTAAACTTAATTGTCTTAGTTCCCGAATATCCCTTAGCCGGATTACCTGTAATTACAATCGAACCTTTACCTACGTTAACATTGTTCTTATAGGTTACGAAAATATCTTCACCTATATTAACCTCTTCACCGGCTACCAGATATTTTGCTTCATCAAAGGTAATTGCACCACCTGTATACTGAGCAACAAGTCCGTTAGATGTTGCTATAGCAGCAGTCTTTACTGAAGTACCTACTATCTTATAGGTAAATAACTTTACGGAGCCTTTATAAGAACCTTTACCTACTATGGCAAGTGTTGCAGTTCCTACTGATTTATTATTATCATAGTTCAAACTATAATCTGTACCTTCTCTAAGTACAGTCTTACCTACCTTAACGGTAAGACCTGTAGGTTCTACACCACCTTCAATAAATGCATACTTCTTAGCAAGACCTGATACCTTAGCATTCTTAAGACTACCTGAATTAACAATGTAATACTCACAATATACTGTACCTTCAAAGTTATTACCTTTACCTGTAACCCTAATATAGTACGAATCAGCATCTGTCGGATCTACAAATGAAGATTCTTCAGAATCCAGATATTCTACAGTAAATTCCTTCTTGCTAAGCTTAAGATTCTTACCCTTCCAGGTAAACTTAGGAACAGGCTTCTGAATCTTGCCGTTACTCATCTTATAAATTTCAGTTTCATAACTGATATAATTGGGTACATTATATAATTCCAAATGCTCATCATTGTTAATATTAACCTTGTGAATAGTAAATGGAATAGTTACCTTCTCAGTATAGTTACCTTTACCCTTAATGATAATGGTAGGTGCATTAGTAGATTTCTTATCTGCTGCATTTAAGTTATTCTTGTAGCTTACTGTATAATCCTTACCATTCTTAAGAAGTGTAGTTCCATCATATACTCTAAGCTCAGGGAAGGTAATCTTACTTCCTGTGTAGATAACCTCTTCATCATA
>JAZQOI010000098.1:0-22705 GCA_045627745.1 Lachnospiraceae bacterium
CCCGCCAAAACATGAAAAAGTAGCCATTTTTTGCAGAAAAATGAGCGGATTTTGAATGTTTTGAGGATTTCGAGAGCTCGTAGAGCGGAGAAATCCGGTATCGTTGGGGGCAAAATACCTTTTGACCCCAACATCATATATTACAGTTAATTCTTCCATGCATCATATTGAGAAGTAAATTCAGCAAGAATATCCTGATAACCGGCACCATCCAATGCCTGCTGATATGCTTCTATTGTTGCTGCAACATCACCTTCTGAAACACCACCATTCTCAAGTGCAAATCCATATTCTTCAAATATTGACTGACAGGCTGAATACTGACTGGCAACAGGTGACTTGTTAAAACGGAAGCCGGCAGCACAGGATATATTGGCACCCTTATTAAATTCCTCGTAAAGAGCAGCCTTATCTGCAGGCTCATTATCCAATGGAGATACAATTGTTGCAGACGCTGACTCCCACATTGAATGATTGTACTTCTCTGAGGACTGAGATACCAAACCATTCGAATCATAAATGAAATCCTCTCCCTCTATACCATATGTATATAAATCAGCAAGCTTACTGTCTGTATAGAGAAGTCCTAAGAAATCAATACAGGCTTTTGCTTCTTCATCAGTAGAATTAGCTGTTACACAATAGCAGGAACCAAGGTTAGAGGTGGAATGAGCCCATCTCTGTGTAGCAGGAATCATTACAACCTCCTGACCATAACGGGAATTGGCTTCCTCATTAACAGGAATGTCTGTCCACCAGGATACAGCCCAATCCTTTGTTTGCAGTGTTGTATCAGTTGTTGTCTTAGTAACATCAGCCTCTGATATATATCCTGCATCACCCCATTTACTCATTAATGTACAGAATTCCTTATATTCAGGTGTAAGAATCACATCAACAACTTCATTAGTCTTTCTATCTACAGCTACCCAGTTAGCTGTTACATCTGCAGTAAAAAAGTCAAAGCGATCTATATACCATCTGTAAAACATTGCTGTTTTCTGTGTAATGAATGGATATTTAAGACCTGCTGCCTTAGCATCAGCGAGAATGGGCTCAAAATCAGCCAATGACTTTATGCTGGATAAATCCCATCCATATTCATCTACTAAATCCTTGCGAACCATATAATCATAGCCTTCTACATTATCCTTATATACAGGAACATAGTAGCTTCTTTCATCATATTTTGCAGCTTCCCACTGTCCCTCATCCATTGAGTTGTACAACGTAGTACCGGAAAGAATATCTGTAATATCATAGACTGCATTCTTATGAACAAGATCATTGGTTCCTACTGCAGACAGCCATGATGCCGTCCACAACAGATTAATTTCATTATTGGCAAGAGCAAGATTAGCCTTATCCTGATATTCATTAGTACTAATATCCGTAAGTGTCACATGCACATTACTTTTATCCGCAATATACTCATTAATTGCATCCTGAACCTTCTTAACCTGATTTTTATCAGGAGTAGCTATGTTATAGGTACATCTGAATATATTAATATTTACCATTCCCTCAGGAATAACATCCTCTTCGTTAGCTACTGTATCCTCCACGTCGCTATTTTTCTCAATCTCCTCTTTACTATCATTTACCGCCTCAGAGGAAGGTGTACTGCCACCGCATCCTGCAACACTAATAGCCATAGCAGTTGCAAGGGCTACTGATAACACTTTTTTTACTATTCTGTTCTTCATCGTAAAACCTCCATTTCTTACATCAAATAGTAGCTATATACCAAAATATAATTCATAACTCTTAATATCCAATAATCACACTATTAATAATACTACAAAATATTAACCTTTAACAGAACCTACCGTAAGTCCTTTTACAAAATATTTCTGAAAAAAAGGATAAACCAACATAATAGGTGCAATAACAACAATAACCGTTGCCATGGTCGAAGAATACTGAGGTATATTGCCCCCCATAGTTGCTCTGACGTTAGCCGGAATATTAGAATTATTAAGAAGAAACTCTATGCTTTTCTGTATATTTACCAATAATAGCTGTAGCGGTTTTTTACTTGAATCATCAATATATAATAATGCATTCTGCCAATCATTCCAGTATGAAGTAGCCATCATAAAACCCACTGCCGCCAAAGAAGGCTTAAGAAGCGGAAATACAATTTGAAAAAAAGTTCTATATTCGCCTGCTCCGTCAATCCTTGCCGCCTCCATCAACTCACTTGGAATACTGTTTACAATATATGTTCTTAATATAATCACATTCATTGTAGTAACACATAATGGCAAAATCATGGACCAGATAGAATTCTTCAAGCCATAATAGGTAGTAAAAATAATATATCCCGACAGCTGACCACCATTAAAAAGCATGGGAATAAGGAGATAAACCGACAAAAACTTAGCCAACTTAAATCCCGGTCTGCTTATTGCATAGGCAAACATACTCATTACGATAAGTCCCAAAACCGTACCGCCTACTGTTACAATAAGTGTGACTTCATATGATTTTATTAACTGCTTGCCATACTTAAGCACAGCATTCATACCCAACATTGACCATTTTTCAGGCAGGAATGAATATCCGTTCTTGCTAATGGCAGCTTCATCCGTAAAGGCTCCAACAAAGCATAAAATCACGGGGAGTGCACAGAATAACGTATATAACAACAGGCATATTCCCAGTATGATTTGACCTACACCACATTTTCCTACCTTGTGTCTGTTCCTCTCCATTTTCTCCTCCCTAGAACAAAGCATTTTCCGGTTCAATCTTTCGCACACAATAATTGGCAAACAACATAAGCGCAAGACCTACTACTGACTGGAAGAAGCTTGTAGCGGCTACAAAGCCATAATTAGAGTTTTTAAAAATAGCATTTAATACATAGGAATCAATAACCTGTGTAGTTGAATACAATAGTCCGCTGTTTCTGGTAACCTGATAAAACAAGCCTGTATCAGAATGCATAATATTACCTACAGAAAGTAACAGCATTACTGTAATCATAGGAACAAGTGAAGGAAGTGTAATATGCCATATCTGCTGCCATTTATTAGCTCCGTCTATTTTAGCTGCTTCATATAACTGCTGGTCTATACCTGCAAGCACTGACATATACAGTACCGAGCCATAACCAACACTGCTCCACATTTTTACAACGGTAAGTATAATAGGCCATACAGAGGGAGAAGAATAAAATCTTGTAGTAACTCCGAGAGTATTGCATAGAATACCTGTATCATTGCTGATAAAGGCATATACGATAAACTGAACTGCTGCATAAGAAATGAATATAGGAATAATCATTATTGTCTGAAATGCATTAGCTAATCTTTTAAAAATAAACTGATCTATTGCTATAGCCAGAACAATATTTAGAAAGGTTCCGACTATAGTAAAAATCAGATAATACATTACTGTATTCTTAGTCATATTAATAAGAGTAGACTTAGAAGCTATGAGAAACTTAAAGTTATCCAATCCACACCATGGGCTCTTAAAAATACCGGCACTGTAATCAAATTCCTTAAAGGCAAGCACAAGACCCGACATAGGAACATACATAATAAAAAACAGAATAAGAAAGGCCGGCAATGCCATAACAACATGTGCTCTATGTTTCCAGGTGTTTATTAAAAACCCTCTCATATTCATACTCCTTTAGCTGACTATAGCTTAAAAAGTGTACCAATAATTCCTCGTCCAAGAGATGCTCCAACATTTCCACCAATCTTTTTACCAAACTTTCCAAAGGAAGAACCAAGAGAATTGCCTACCTCACGTCCTATTGTTCCGGCAGCAGAGCTCGCAACACTTTTTGCAGCATTTTTAACAGTCTTTTTCTTAGACTCAGACTCTTTCTCTGCTTTTTTCTTAGCTAAAGCTTCTTCCTTTTCCTTAGCCTTGGCTAATGCTGCCTCTTCCTTCTCCTTAGCCTTGGCTAATGCTGCCTCTTCTTTTTCTCTTGCCTTAGCTTCTTTTTCTTCTTCCTTCTTACGCGCTTCTTCCTCCTTAGCAAGCTTAAGAGCTTCTTCGTCTTCAACCTGCTTTCTCATAAGAAACTCATACGCTGAATCTCTGTCTATACTCTGATCATATTTTGACAGAAGAAGGCTATTGTTAATTTCCTCCGTTCTCTCAGAATCCTCTATTGAACCCATTCTGGACTGAGGAGGAAGAATATTGACTTTCTTAACCATAGTAGGAACACCCTGTTCATCCAGCACAGAAACCAAAGCCTCTCCTATTCCAAGCTCTGTAAGTACCTTATATGTATCAAAATCAGGATTCTCCCTAAAGGACATCGCAGCAGCCTTAGCTGCCTTCTGCTCCGTAGGAGTATAGGCATGAAGTGCATGCTGAATCTTATTTCCAAGCTGTGATAATACTCCATCAGGAATATCCTTAGGGCTCTGTGTAATAAAATAAATACCAACACCCTTTGAACGAATAAGCTTAACAACCTGTTCTATTTTCTCAAGAAGAACCTTGGAAGCCGCATCAAACAGCATATGGGCTTCATCAAAGAAAAATACCATCTTGGGCTTATCTAAATCTCCTGCCTCAGGAAGAATTTCAAATAGTTCCGATAACATCCATAACAGGAAGGTTGAATACATTGTAGGATAATTAATAAGCTTCTGACAGTCTAAAACCTGAATATTACCCTTACCATCGCAATCTCTCGAAAGCCAGTCTCTTATATCAAGGGCAGGCTCGCCAAAGAACATATCTGCTCCCTCTGCTTCAAGCGCCATAAGAGCTCTAATAATAACTCCAAGACTAGCTTCAGAAATATTACCATATTTCTTACCAAACTCCTTGGAATTCTCGCTAACATACTGAAGCATGGAGCGAAGGTCCTTTGTATCAATTAATAACAACTGCTCATCATCGGCAATTCTAAATACAACTGTAAGAATATCCGTCTGAGTCTCGTTAAGATCAAGTATTCTGCCAAGAAGCAAGGGACCCATTTCTGAAATGGTAGTACGCAAAGGAAGTCCCTTTTCTGCATAAACATCCCAGAAAGAAGTGGGAAAGGAAGTAAAATCAAAGCCATCCTGTGCAAGAGAAAACCTATCAATTCTTGCACTCATATCCTCTGTTTGCGTTCCGCATTTACATATAGAAGCAAGATCTCCCTTAACATCCGCAAGAAAAACCGGGACACCGGCAGCACTAAAGGATTCTGCTAATACCTTAAGTGTAACCGTCTTTCCGGTTCCGGTTGCACCGGCAATAAGCCCATGTCGATTTGCCATCTTAGGATAAATATATATCTTTTCATCCTCTGCTTTTCCAAAATAAACCTTCTTATCGTTGTACATAACACTACTCCTGAATATTAATTCTGTATGTCATAAACCTAAGGTATCACCCTATCAGGTCAATAACCCAGTAAGTAATTCCATTATTAACACATACTCCCACACCTATCTGACTGTAATCATTAGAAAGCATGCACTTTTTATGAGATGGAGAAACCATCCAGGCTTTTACTGCCAGTTCCGGTGTATTCATTCCACACACCAGATTCTCTCCGGCATACTTATAACTAAGTTTATATTCACTATAGAGAGTTACAAAAGCCTTTCCATTGGGTCTTGTATGAGAAAAATAAGTACTGGCCTCTTTAACTCTTGCCTTGGAGACCTGATTAAGAGTGCTATTCATTGTAAGTGGTTTAGCACCTACCTTTGCTCTCTCTTTATTTATTATATCAACAACTCTGTTCATCTGGTCTGTTACTTGAACAGAACCATTTGATTTCTGATTATCAGTATTATCCTCCTTGTTATCAATAACAGGTGTTGCCTCGTTCTTTGGAGAATTGTTGTTATTTTTAGCTGCATCAGATTTATTCGTTGTATCGTTCTTGTTTACATTGGTATTGTTATTATTATTGGTAGGATTACTATTATTCTGCTCATTATTAGGTGCAACAGGATTCAGTATATCCGGTTCATCATATATGGGAATAAGTAAATCCTCTAAAGGACACATATTTTTAGACTTGTTAACTGTAACATCCCGTGTACAGTTATTGTTTGAATTGTTACTGCCCGAATTCTCAGTAAGAATATCATCTTCCAGAGTAATATAATCATCTAAAAGAAGCAAATCCTCAGCATAAACAGTAGTTGAAAGTAACACAACCGTGCACAAAGACACAGCCATTGAAAAAATAGCCCCCTTAAGCTCTCTCATATTTAGTTCTCCCTTCATTTCCCCTTGGCGTACTTCGAAAATATACTATTTCTCAAAGTACTTCTTATTAATTATTACAAATATATTACAGTATACACTATTTAATATATTTTGTCACTATGTTTGTTTTTTTAGTTAAAATTTACTCATTAACTAAAATCTATTGCAACTCCATATAATATTTCTCAAGTCTTGGCCTTGCCTTTTCATAAGCACTTCTTAGTCCGGGATCAAATTGTGTTCCCATACCCTCTAAAATAATGGAATTTGCTTTTTCAAAAGTAAAAGCTTCTTTATATACTCTCTTACTTACCAGTGCATCATAAACATCTGCAATTGCCATAATTCGTGCTTCTATAGGTATTTGTTCCCCTGAAAGCTTATCCGGATAACCTGAACCATCATATCGTTCATGGTGAAAATGAGCTACATTTTCGGCTACTTTCTTAAAGGATTTATCATCCGTTGTAAGTAATACCTCATGAATTACTCTTGCACCTTCTTTTGCATGCTCTTTCATTTTTTCGTATTCTTCATCTGTAAACTTACCTGGTTTTCTGAGTACAACGTCATCTACTGCAATTTTACCAAGATCATGCATTGGTGCAGCCTTAACTACATCCTCACAAAACTTCTTAGTCAATGGTAGCTTACCCTCACGAATAATTTCATCAATCAGAATACGTACAACCTCGCTGGTTCTTTTTATGTGTCCACCTGTTGAATTATCACGACTTTCAACCATCATGGCAAGACTCATAATAAGATTATCATGCATTAAAACAATATGCTTTGTCTTCTCATCCACTTCCGTCTTAAGCTTATCCTTATAGTTATCTAGAAGCTTAATATATTGTCTGTTAGCCGTATCATCAACTAAAGTCAAGGAATAACCAATCTTAGAATTTCCATAATACATATTATTAACAGTAACGTTATATATTAAATCCTCATTGGTTCTTCCACTTTTACTTTTGAAGGTATAAACAAATGAATTTTTTTGCGGATTATTCTTAAACAAATCAATATACTCATATAGCTGCTTCTCTACCTGACTATCCGTAAGTCTGCTATCAACAGCTATATTGTTAAGCTCAGGAATAATCTTTTTGGCTGATTCATTACTTCCAAGATACCTATAATCATAATCAAAAGTAATATACCCTATTGACTGACCCTGTACCATTGAATCCACTGCCGTATCATCCACATCATACATATTCATTCTTTCAGCAATAATAAGATAAATTACCTGAGCCAAAAGGTATCCTATTGGAATAAGCTCGACCTCATTAATGATTTTTCTTCCAAATAAATAGCCAATAACTACTATACAATCAGGAATAAATAGTAAAATTATGATTCGTCTGGAAACCTGACGTTTGTTTTTCCAGGAATAATATATGACTGTAAGACCGGCCAAAAAGAACACAATTACAAATAAGTAGTAATATGTATGCATACTACCATAGCCACGCTTTAATACACCAAAACCATCCACCAACTCAAAGGATAGGTTTTTGTAGAACATATCATTTTTTCCTATTGTTAACACAAAGGTATAACAGATACAACATGCACCTGCAAGTAACAGCTTCACAACATTATTAATATTAATCTGACAAAGATTGGTAATGCTAAGAAATATAAACAGTTGCAGAAATGTACCGCCTAAATACATAATCTTTATGGCATTTACAGCTTCACCAAGACTCTGAGCAGTGCTTAATAAATAGTATCCCAGACATGCAATAGGTATAAAAGCAAATAGCATACTTACATTAACATTAACACGTTTATTGCATTTATAAATATATATTGCAGAACACAGCAAAGATAAACCATATACAAATCCATAATAAACAGTTACCATGCCTATTGCCCCCCTCAATCAGCATTTATTCAGTTACTATTCATTCCCCGACCAGTAACCTTGTTTATACCTAATCATAAACCCGGCAATTATTATTATCGACAGTTTATAAAATATTATTAATAAAATAAAAAATTTTTTTAAAATTTTTTATATAACTCAAGATTCTCGCTTATAAATTGTTGAATTACCTGACAGCATTTCTTAAACAAACTTTTTTTCATAGGTCATTTGACACTATCATTTAAAACCGATGTACTTTCACTGATTGATATTATATAATAATTTGATAAAATGCAAACAAAAGGAGGAGCGCATTCACATGGTTGTTATTATGATGATATCATGCTGTCTGATTTCCGTGGCAGCGTTTTTGTACGGCGTATTCAAGCTGTTTCACAAAGAAAAGCCGTTCTATTTTCAGCTCCTAGTTTGTGCTGTCGGATGTTATGCGCTTGGTCTGGTTGAATTTGCAGTTGTCGACACCTGTTTCCCGGATGGAGGATCGGTCATTGATTTTCCTGCTTCGATTGCCTATGGCGGCTGTATTGCTTTTCTTATTACGGCAAATGTGTTTGAACTTAAATATGTATTAAAAGAAAAGTATAACCGGAAAGCATCTGTTCCGGCTCTGATTGCACCAATTGTGTATATTTCCATTATTGTTTGGATAATAGTACTGACAATATCTTCTGATCCGGTTTACGGTATTGCGATGCTGCTCTATACACCGGGCGCATTAACCTGTTACTATAATTTGAAACATTTACTTTTACCGCCGGATGACAAGAGGATTCTTAAGAGTATTCGCGGCTGTGATATCTGGACATTGGTATTAATATTTTCCGCTAATACATACAGCTTGTTATATTTGATATCTGATTCATTGGCGTATCTGATAGTGGCTTTATTCGCCTCGATTTCGTCATTTTTGCTGGTAATTTATGCTGTAAAGGGGGCAAAGACATGGGAAACACAGAATTATACATGCTCATAAGTATAGTCGTGCCGATTTCGATGGTGCTATTCTTTGCCAAACGGAAGGTTCGCTTGTTTATTAGCTTTTTTCTTCTTGGTATAGTTGCGATGTATGCCTGCGGCTGGCTTAATGTGTTATTGGAATCCGCAAGTAAACTGGACGGAAACGTTTACAGTATTGGCATAGCACCCATCGTAGAAGAAATTGTCAAAACATGGCCTATCATCCTTTTTGCTTTTGCCTGTAAGCCGGATCGGCAATTGATTCTGGAAGCCGGTTTAGCAGTAGGCATTGGGTTTGCGGTGCTTGAAAATGTATATATGTTTCTTGCCGCCGGAGGAAATGCTTCTCTCGTAATGGCGTTGATGCGAGCCTTCGGAGCCGGTATGATGCACGGAATAACCACATCTGTGATGGGTTACGGTTTAGGCATCCTCTATACCAAGCCAAGAAGGATGGCTTTTGCGGGAATTATAGCTCTGATGTCAACCTCAATCGTATATCATTCCATTTATAATAACTTTGTGTTATCCGGTCACGCGCTTATTGGCTTTTCACTACCTACGTTTACCTTAATTCTAGAACTTGTTCTTCACAATCATAACAAAAGGAGACCATGACAGTCTCCTTGCATTTTTCTTGTTTTATCAATCATCGAATGTTTCATAATCACCAGCACTCCAATGAGGTCCGGGGGTTGTGTGACCTATCTTAAGCTCATATTGAGGGTCTCCACCGGGTGGATATTTGCCCGTACCAAAAGGATTTGCGCCATGATTGGATTTGACTATTAAAGCACCTATTATCCATGCCGTTACCGCTAAAACAACCAGAATCGCTATTATTATTTTTTTCTTTTTTTTCATCATTGCATCTCTCCCGTTTTAATAATGTATGTCGGGCTTTTCCCCTTATCTCCCCGGAATACAATCTCTCCGAGCGAGTTCAGTAAATCTTCATTTAACTTCGTGCCGTATATTTTTCTCTCTTGATTTCCGACAAAGATATACCCTATTTCATATTTATCAATCAGCTTTTTAACTTCCTTTTCATCTGATCCCGTATATAGTTTATCAACATCTTTCAGTCTTGTCCAGCAAATAAACTCGTCGTTTCTCCAAAGGTACTCATGAGTAACCCATCCCAGAGGTGTCGCTGTTCCTGTCATAGCTGAAACTCTGCAGCAATCAGTAAAGCCTTCACCGGTTGCCTCCAGAACTACTGCATTCCCTTTAACATTTTCTTTTATCCAGCAGATAGCTCCGGCATCCTCTGCAAATTTCTCTTGTAGGTATGCAGTCGCATCAAGCCCTTTATATCCATTGTGATTACTGATATCTCCACTCCAGACACTAACCCCGTATGGGAAATACAAACAAGTAAGGAGCAAAAGCGTTGTGATAACCCCCGCCACAACATGCCAGTATTTCTTTTTTGAATCAGCTATCAGTCGTATGACCACATATCCAAACGTAATTCCGAACATGATAAATGCCTGATATGTCAGCTTGAACATTGTATTGCATCTTGATGTTCCATTGTCATAAATATCTATCACATAAAATAACTCCGGTATAATCACAAGCCCTATAGCGCATATCCCCAATATTAATACAAACATATCAGATAGCGACAAATTTGTAACATATCCTATAAAAGGACATTTATGACCACTCTTTTTAGTGTGTACTATTGTCCATATTAGGAATGTAAGAACACTCGCAACCGGTAGACCCCACAGAATTATCAACTGGTAAAACATAGAACGTTCCCTGACCAATCCTACTCCCATAAAAATCGACTTATATGAAAGTGTAAATGGAAGCGCAAACAACTCGCAAACCGCAATTAACATCGCAGTCTTAAATAGCCATCCGGCTAATAGAATTCCCTTTTTTCCGTTATCTCTAAAAACAAGTATCAAAAGCGTAAATGCCGCTACTGTCAAATAAATGATAAAATCCCAGTGATTGGTAAACTGGAATATACCAATAAGCAATCCCAAAAGCCATATGTACTTATCTTTCAATGCCTGTAAAATTACATCTGAAAGGTCAGAGAGGGCCTCTGAATCTCGGTATTTCTTATCATACTCACTGAGCATGCTATATAACACTGCAATAAAGAGCAGTACAAAATAAATATTTACTACATGCGCATGCAAATCACCAAGCAACAGTGAAAATGACGGAAATTCATGTATGCACGGGTCTGTCTGCTTCGGACTGTATCCAATAACGCGCGTAGATGATGAAAACCAGTAGCTTTCATATCCCGTTGGCTTTAACACCTTACCCAGAAGGCCATAAATCACATAATGCATGTTTCCTGCAAGTGATACGGCTGCACCGGCTATCACTCCACCGATAATGGCAAGCTTATTTGAACATGCACTTATCGTTCCATGCCTGTCTGTTATAAGCTGCCATATCAGACTAAACGGCATTACAAAGGCAAGCGAAGCAACAAAGGTCCTCATCACGTTATATGTGTGTGCAATATCGCATCCCGTAAGTCTTGTTAAAAACACCGCGTAATAATGCCCGCCATAATAATAATTGATCGGCTCTCCTGAAAACCACATGTCCTGTGCAGGAAGTGCACTATCCCTCATCATCGCCGCCATAAAGCCAAAATCCATGAATTTTTCTGTTCCGTAAGCTTCAGGTCTGAAACCGGCAATATATGTCCATAGTAAAAACATTCCTATGAACAACACTTCTTCAAAGATAACAAGCTGCCAGTTTATGGATTTCGTTTGTTTCTGTAAAATATTTTGTATGGAAATCTTATCTTTTTTCTTTGAAATAGTGATATACAATGTCCAGATTAGGACTATCAATGTCAGCGTGCATATTACAACTAAGCCCGTTTCAAATCCAGCAAATCCGCTCATCACAATCAGCCAGCATAAATATCCTGAAAAAAGTATTCCTATTACCTTCGAGAATATCCAGCCACCATCACTAAAGCAGGAAAACACCTTGGCTGATAACGGCATAAAGCCTATGCCTATAAATAATGCCATTAACCACCATTTTAAGAAAACGATGCAGTCGCTTCCAAGCAGGAGGCCTGACATTATCAGTAATATAATTCCTGCAGTAAAAATAATAAATGTACTTTTCTTTATCTTAATTTCCATATAGATTACCTATTCAATCCCATAGATTAAAAGATTTCAGATGTCGAATCCATCGTTAATATCATTGGTGACGTAAAAATATAATTTTGCGCCATCTTTTTGTACCGTGAACTTACCTGTTAACAAAAGCTCAATCCCTTCTCTGCAATACAATATATGAAATCCAGTAAAATACAAGTACCGAACACATACAATAGGACAAAATCTGACCGTATAGGGTTAACTTCATTACAAAGAGTACTATACTTATGCAAGCAGACACTATTATAAATAGGTAGCCTGCAAAGGACCAGGCCTTCATCCTTAAATAACGGTTTCTTTCATCACTATATTCAATATCCATTTTATTCTTATATTCTCTATCTGAATGATATTTAAGGTTTTTGTATATCTGCATAACTCCGATTACCAGCCATCCTCCGCCGAGTCCTGAATAAATGGAATTATCAAGTACCCCTGTCATATTAAGAATTAATAGAGATGCACCTATAATTATCCACAATACACTTACTAACATTTTTCTCTTGTTATAATACATAATTATTCCTCCTCAAAAATAAATATTTCCTCTATTGTCATATCGAAAAGCCTTGCAACCTTATAAGCAAGCATTATAGAAGGATTATAGCGTCCATTTTCTAAGGAACTAATGGTTTGCCTTGATACTCCAAGCATTTTCCCCAGTTCCTCCTGCTTTATACCCCTCTTGTTTCTGATTTCTTCAATTCTGTTTTTCATACTACCTCCTTAAAAATGTAAAGCTAGCTTGACACTATAATACACTTTACGGCTTACGATGTCAAGCTAGCTTTACATATTATAATTACATATGTGTAAAAAAAATTAAAAAAAATTACAAGTACTGGGCAGTTACAAGCCCATTACCTTTAGGTGATGGGTAGTTGACCTAAATTTCCATTTTTATTTTATTTTCGCCTTAACACATCTTGAAGTTATATATTCCCATACAAAATCATAATCTTCATCATTTACATAGATTTGATTTTTAGCAAACAACTGATTAACCTTAATTGTATTTTTACTTCTTATTCCGATTACTGTTTCCACATTTTTGAATTGAGAAGTCATAGACTTTTTTGAAGAGGACAGAATTCCTGTTCCTACCATACCCACATCATTTTTAGCAATACCCGCAAGTACTGCTAAAAGTCCGATTGCCTGAGCCTTGGTAAACTGCTTTTCCTGCTGAGCATGGGTAATTCCCTTCTCGTCCATTTCAAACAAAACAATATATTTAAAACCATATACTGCAGCTAAAATGAAATATCCTATTATTGACAGAACAAACATTATTCCAAATGTAATTAAAAATACTATAAAGAATTCCTTAAATGCCTCTAAAAATCCCTTAGTAGACAGCAATACTACAATTGCAGGAATAATGGCTACAATAAGCATTATCTTCCATATTGTATATAGAATCACAGGATTCTTAAGCATTGGAAACTCATAATACCACCTATATTTTCCATCCGGACATATCTGCATATTCTAACTCCTTTAATTATATGATTTAACTGCTACATCTTTAAACCGTAATCTCTATCTGGTTATCCTCAATACCAACTATGCAGCTTTCATAATATCCATCACCTGTTGTTCGAGGTCCACTTATTACATTATATCCATCGTTTCTTAATTGTTCTGTTAGGGAATTGACTTTGTCCTTACTACCTACCGAAAACGCAATATGAATATATCCTGTTCTTAAAATGCTCTTTTCATCATTCTTCATTTGAGGTTTATTCATTATTTCTATGCGAGCACCATCTTCAAAGGATAAAAAATATGATTTAAAATCAGTATTCTTATTATGATAACCGCTATTAGCTGTCGCGTTAAAATACTTAATAAAAAAATCTTTTGTCTTTTCTAAATCATTTACATACATTGCAATATGTTCTATTTTCATAAATTAATCCTTTCCTGATTATACCATAGGAGTTCCTACTTCAATCAGATTTCCATCAAGATCATAAAAGCGAACCACCCGTTGCCCCCAACTGTGAGTCATTAATCTATTAACATATTCTATATTGGGATACATCGTTTCCAGTTTATGAACAAAGCCCTCTATATCTCTTTCCTCGAAATACAATTCACACGAATTATTACGCCGAATAACATCCTTATTAAGAAACTCTCTCCAACAGGTTTCTGCCTGCAGCACAAGTCCCTCAGTAAGTATCATGTTTCCATCATTATCAAGAATCAATTCAAGACCAAATAAATCATGATATAACTTCAATGATTTATTAATATCCTTTACAACAATCAGAATATTTTTTAGTTTCATAGTTCTCACCTAAACAAAAATTATAACCCCCACCTACACAAACCTTAGAGGAGTGGGATATCCACTTTCTATTATAATCAATCACAATGTCACTATATCAAAAAATACATAAAACCACAACAGCATAATTTCCATATAAATAACTTTTCGTACTAGCCCATCATAAATAGAAAAGGCGTATCTTTCGACGAATATCAATTCGTTGAAAAATACACCTTTAATTATTTGAATGAACAATACGCGTCACAATTTATTACGACACATTCTTCGAAGCATAATAATCTTCAAACAATTTATCTGCCGCTTCCAAAGTATCCTGACAAAGCGTTGGCAATTTTCCACCCCAGGCACGGGTTGCTTGGTCAAACCCCTTTTTCATAGCATCCTGCATTTCTTTCATTTTATCAACATCATCACCTGCAAGAGCTGAAGCAAAATCAAACATTCTCTGCGATGTCTGTTTTATGCCCCAGTAACCATCTTCCGATACATCTTCCTTTGCTTGTGCAATATCGGCAGCTCTTACCTTTTTAATATTCTCAGCAGAGAACAAATCAGAAAGCTTTGAAACCCCGGCCTGTCCTGTAAACATCTTCTGAACAAGACTTGATAACTGATTTTTCCTATCCTCTTCGTCCTGCTTAAGCTGCTGTACCAAAGCCGCTCTATCTTCCTTGCTCATTTTGTTGATTGAATAGGTTGCCTGTTTTTCCGGTTGCTTCGACTTTTCATACACAACACCACTTTCCACACTATTGGTAGTGGCATCTGTTTTAGCAGTATTCCCACTTTTTGTAGTACCTTGATAACCTGTATACGTACTTGACGTGCCGGTTGAACTCGTTACATTCATTTCGCTCATTTTGCTACCTCCTTTTCTTCTTCCTTGAAATGTTTTCGCATATCCATTTGCTTAGAGGAGTGCCCAGATTTGTTAAACAGGCCTCCATAATACATCCCTTTTTGTACACAACATATTCAAATATGTCCAAAGCTATGTCTTAGTGGTCGTTAATCCCAACTAAAATATAGACAAATAGTATATTGTTCAGGGACTATACAATAAAACAAAAAAGGTCATCTATATCATATTTCGGTTATATAACAAAAAACTTTAGA
Organism: Lachnospiraceae bacterium; assembly: GCA_045627745.1. Lineage (GTDB taxonomy): Bacteria > Bacillota > Clostridia > Lachnospirales > Lachnospiraceae > UBA2868. Next base: position 15,629 of record JAZQOI010000098.1, read on the forward strand.
AATTTATTTAAAATAATTTAGAAATTTAGAAATGCTTAGGTTATTTAAGCTTCTCTCACTCAGCATAATCAGGCGCATAATCAATGATGATACGGGAATTTGCATCAACCGCTTTCAATATACGAACCATACATTCCTCATCTATCTTAATGTTCATCTTAATCATAAAACAACCTCCGTATAGGGTGTTTATAACATAAGAAAACCTTCACAAACAGCTATTCATCCATAGAATTCACAGTAGAATAATCGTCTGCACGGTAATGTTGTCATTATCACCGTCAACCCGATCCATAACTCTCGTAAGCAGATTTAGTGCCCACTGTTTTGCATTTTCTGCTTTGGCATAATCTACTTCTATCTCCGGGTCTTTGATGTATTCCCAAAAGCCATCTGAACACAGCAAAAAAGCATCACCCTTTTGCGGAACCAGATTAAGATTCTTTATCGAAGGCTCGAACCTGTCTTTACTCCCAAGCGCACGCAAGAGAGAGGACTGGTCCTCATCAAAGCCTATCTCTTCACGGGAAATTTCTCCGGCCTTATATTTCTTATAGGCTACGGAGTGATCTTCAGTATACTCAAAGATCTCGCCGCCACGAAGCATATATACTCTGGAATCTCCGACATTCGCCAAAAATATACTAAGCGGCGTAACCATCAAAAACGCCAGCGTACTCTTTAGTATTTGCCCCTTTTCTTCCTGACAGCGCAATATGGCATCGTTGGCCTTTTCCACGCTCTTTTGAATCAGAATCTCAATGTCCGCTAACGGTTCATCAACCGCGGTCAATACCGTATTCACAGCCGTAGCGGAAGCAACTTCTCCAAGGCTGTGTCCGCCGAGTCCGTCAGCTACCAAAAACACCGCTGTATCCTCAAATATTCTATGGCCTACACTATCCTCATTAACCTGCTTCGTCAACCATAGGTCCCCCGGAATTTCCATGGGATATTTCAGCATCCGTCTGAATGAGCTCGATTCCTGCCGCACCTGAGGATACGAATTTACCAACAATCCCTGTTGTAATGGAGATATCCTGCATCTTGAGTTTGCTGCCCGATGTAAAATCGTTCTCAGCTACCCCCGGGAAGCCTACCACATATACCGTACTTCCTCTGTCCTCACCGTCCAGCTGTTCCAGCTTGAGCGCATGTCTTTTAGTCGTAGGCGTCTTGATTTTCATGATAGCTATATCAAGTTCATTATTGTCAAACGAACCTCCGTACCACTCCGGATAAGCTGATATCTGCATCACGACCTCTTCCCACAAAACAGTTAGCAGAGGTGATTTTGTAATCCTTCCCGCAATCCTTTCCATCAATACTTACCAGCCATCCATATATTTTTGAAGACTGTTTATCATTATCAATGTCTACAGATACGGGCACGGTCTTTCCGATATCGTTTTCCGCAGATACGGGTACGGTTTTGCCAATGGTATCAGCGGAAGTGCCGAATTCAATTCTTACTTCTTTATTTTTGCAATATGGACAGGAAGTATACTGCGTCGTGTCATAGATGTGCCCATTTTCACATTCCGAAAATGCCATATTAATTTCCTCCCGATGACATATTTCCTATCAGCAAATCCTTTCCTGACTCAATAGAATACCTATAGAAATATTGCTCATACCTTTCAGAAAAGCCAAAGGCATTCAAACTATCCTTGGCCGGTGGATCAGTTAGTTCTATAAAGATTTCAGACTGAGTCTTTTCACCATTCGACCTGTCAGGTAACTCTGATGTAAAAATTCTAAGCCGAGGAGTTTGCGTATTTTCTATTTCAGCGAATGTATTCAAAGCCGTGAAATAAAATTTTCCCTTGTAATATGCAATTTTTCTGCCCTGCCACCAACTGAGCGCTTCAAACTCGTCATTATATGAATACCCTTCAAGCTGACGGCTATTCAGATAGTCAGCAGCACGCCAATAATAATTAGTATGATATTGAGAATCCCAGCTCTGGTCGTCCTCCATAACATAAGAAGTGTACATAATCATCTCATTTTCACCAATTTCGGTTTGAGTAATCTGCAAAACTGCATATACGTTTGGATCATTTGATGCATAATAACAATTCAAATCAGCATACTCAAATCTTACAAGTTTCTGGTCCGGAGATATGAAAAACATTTCATTTTCCCAAATAGCAATATCCGAATCATTAAACGCCGCTAAATGAGGAGTTTCTTTTCCGCTCTTCCACTCTTTGTAATACAGGTCGAATTCCTCAGCCCATGTGGCATCCTCTATTCCTAAGACAAAGCACCCGTTTTCATTTGCATAGAGTTTTTTGATATATACATTCTCTGCAAAATCACTGCTACGTCCGTTGTTACTTCCGTCAGCATTCATCAGGTACGGAATACCATCTAATGTATAAATAACCTTATCCCCGACCACATTGATATTACCCAGATCCTGCTGTGTTTCAACCAGAAGTTCATAGTTTCCTGCACCGCTGTCATCAACTGTATAAAGACATAAGCCCTTATTTGGCACAGCAACAAATGTTCCTGCATCAGAATCTGCTACTATTCCTCCATTATTAATGTTGCTGATAGCAATAGGCGCAAAATATCCGACATTCTCTATGCTCGTCAGGTATTGGCCGGATGCATCCACACCACCGTTCCCTGACAACTGTGAACCTGTGCTTTGCGTTTGATTTTCTGTCTTTGCAACGGTCACAGGCTCCTCTAAATCTGCGTTGGTCTTAGGCTTATTCGCCGATATTAATATTCCGATTATGACGGCAGCCACTATAACGCATCCACCACCAATAATGACCGGAAGAACAAAGCCTTTCTTATTAGAACCTGAAGCCTTTAGTGTGCCCGTATCTTCCGTCGGCGTACTTCCCACATTAACGGCAACAGTTTTTCCGATGTCCTGTGAGACTTCTCCTTTAAGAGCCGCCGAGAAATCTCTCATATTCTGGAATCTGTCCTGCGGCTGAACACTTATGGCCTTGAAAAGTACTTCCTCCTTATCCTCCGGGATTTTAACTCCGAGATTACTTGGAGGAACCATGTTATCATCTTCAAGTCTGTCTATCGAATCGGGAAGCTTCTTCCCTGTTATTGCATAATAGAAAGTCGCACCGAGCGAGTATACATCCGTAAATGCCCCCTGGCGACCATGTCTTGTGTACTGTTCCTTCGGAGCAAAACCATGCTTAAGTACCACATCAAGGCTCTTTGATTTGTCACCAACACTGTATCTTGCTGCTCCAAAATCAAGAAGCTTAACCTTTCCGTCATTGCAAATGAAGATATTGTCCGGAGTAACATCTCTGTGAACTATCCCCTTGTCATGAACCGATGCGAGCGCATCCATAACCGGAATCAGGAGCTTGGAAGCTTCTTCAAAGCTTATTTTGCCACCCTTTTTCTTGATATACTCATCAAAGCTTTCGCCTTCGACATATTCCATAACAAAATATGCCGTGGAATTCTCTTCGAAATATGTATATATTCTTATAATATTGTCATTATCGATAAACTGCGCAAGCGTTTTGGCTTCCTGCAAAAAGCAGTTTTTTCCGTACTCAAAGCCTTCGGCACGTTCTCCGGTGAAAGACATAACGCTCGTGCCGTCTCTTGTTGCCAAAGTATCAGGGAAAAATTCCTTGATAGCCACCTTCGATCCGCTCTTATGGTCTGTGGCCACATATGTAATTCCAAACCCGCCCTGTCCCAGCACATCTTCAATGATGTACTGTCCTGCGAGTACAGTTCCTTCATTTAAAGCAAGTGGGTATTTTTCGTTCATTACACATGTAACCTTTCTATCTTACACAAATAATAATCGCCGTATAATTGTCCTGATTTGGTCTGTTCAATTCCATTATTTTTTTCTCTATTCTGTGTGAGGATTCCACAGCATCGGTTGTTACCAAAATATCCTTAAGCTCATCCTCCTCAAAGGCCAAAGTCGCACCATCAGAACATATTAAAACCACATCTCTAGGCAATAAGCTTATCGGTTTTACAGTGGAATCGATATAAGGAAGCTGTTTCATTCCAAGAAATGATGTCAGCGAATTCTTTTCAACATTATTTCTAGCCAAAAACGGATTCCACTCGTCATTTTCTATGCATTCGTCATATATCTTACTTTGCAGATTATGAGGTTTATTAAGTCTTATGGGAATATTATTTCTAAGAAGATAAATAAAGCTATCACCGACGCTCGCGAAATGAAGCTTTCCGTCGAAAATCACTCCGGCGATTCCTGTACTTCCGCTCTGTTCATGATATTTTCCATTTATTTCAAGTGAAGCCGCCTTTAGGCTTTCGCATAAACATTTTGAAATATCATCCTTAGGATCCATTTCAAAAAACCTGCTTCGAATCAGTTCTATAGCAATATTTGCAGCATCGCTTCCCGCACTGAGGCCGCCCATCCCATCACAGACAGCAAACAGGAGCCCTTGTTTTCTCAATTTTTCTTCATTAAAAACATTGGCAACGCAAAAAGCATCTTCCTGGTATGAACGTTTTCCCATACCCTGAAGATTTGAAACTTCATAACTGAGAGCATTTTCTCCCGGAGATACTGTCTTAAATTCGAAAGAAGAACCGGGAGTTTCACTCTCCTTTTTCTTCCTAAACCAATTAATCATTCCTATATCCTATTCAAGATCGATGTCAGCCATCCTTGCATATGCATCTTCTCGCGCCTTCTCTATATTTTCAAGAGTTCCTTGTACGAAACTGTCCTTTCGTACATTTCCATCTTCTCCGGTGTAGATATAATCAAACATAAAGTACCCGAATGAAAGCGGGACATTCTTCTCCTGATAGAACTGATAAGGTACATACAAATCATCAAACAGTGCATCAAGCTCCTCACGGTTGCTAAAAGATCCGCTTATAACAGATATAGAGCGCCATTCAAAATTGGAGACTGTCTCATCCGGAGCAAACTCAACTGTTAACCCGGTATGATAATCATTTTCTTTATCATACATCAGAAATGCCCAGTATCGTTCTGCGAAATTACTTCTGAAATTATTTTCCAAATCAATTACATCATTGCGGCTACTGTCTTTCGTTTCAATATCATTTTCACGATTAAGCTGGAAGATATTAAAATGGAAATTTCTATCCTTGTCATAGACGTGCCAGATTCTGTCGGTGGATTGCTTCCTCATAGAATTTGAAGTAACAAAATCCCCATAATTGGGATATAGACGGTAATGTCCTTCCGGAAGATTAGTTTTAATATAATTTCGTATTCTGACTCTCGGAATCTCAAACCACACCATCAATACTGCGACAAGCGCCGCCAAAACCGAGATAATAATTATCGTTTTTTTCTTTTCCATACTATTCCCTTCAAAACCCATTTTACACTGCACGTCGCCCTCACGGCGACTTTGCCATCATTATCATGTACATTTTATCCTCATTGTACTATAATTCATTTAAGTTATATTGTCCATCTCAATTTGACAGGAGAACCATCATGACATTTAGAAAGAAAGCTATTATAGTGCTGATAACAGGCATTTGCGCAGCAATGCTCGGCGGATGCCGGCAATATACCACCAAATCCGGACATGCTTTGGATAAAAACAAAGTTCTGCAGGCCGTCCGGCTCGAGTGCCCTACCGAACAAATCGAACTGATTTCTGAAGATATATCCAACACTCTTCCTGAAGAGGTTACTTATCACTTTCGTTCAACAAAACGCGATCTGGAATTTGATGCTGTAAGTTCTGTACGTAACCTTTCCTTCTTCAAAAACGGAGATACTCCGATTTACTATAAGAACATAGAAGTCGGCTACGCAGATGCTGTAGCGATGCTTTATAAGGACGAATACTTCTATGCTATGCTAAATGAGGTCGGTTCTACTTCTATATTTTTCCACCACCCGTCAGAATTTGAGCAGATAGCTCAAAATGTAGTTATGGTTTCGGATATATATGCCCCCGAAAAGCAATTCAATACCGAAGAGTGGATGAGCGAGCATCCCTTACATCATTCAATTGCTATCATGTGGGTTCCCGCCTCTGACAATGATATACAAAATGATAAGGTCAAAATAGCAAACATCGAAATAAACGGATGCATCACCTACGACGAAGTCATTGAAGCATTAAAGGAAGCATATGATCATAATGTAGCTAACGGAAAAATCCCGCGCTGAATTATCTATCAGCTTTCTTTTTGCTAACCACCAGTAATACAATTGCTGCCGCAATAATAGCAACCGGAATAAAAAGTAGCGCTACAAAGGTATTTGCTGCTGATTTATTCAGTCCGTTTCCATCCGACAAAGATCCTAAAAAGCCTCCAATCAATAATGTCAGGCCCTGCTGAAAAACAGAATATACTATAGCTAATCATCAATTATTAATCCATTGACTGATCATTTCGTACAGGTCTTCCATTTTGATGGGCTTACTTAGGTAATCATCGAAGCCTGCTTGCACTCACGAAGCACCATTTCGTTCATCCCCATTATCACATTTATGGGAGTTCTGATCTCATGAGACATATTCGCAAGAAAATCAGATTTGGCCTTGGTGGCCGCCAAAGCGTTCTGTGTTTCAAGCTTGAGTTTTTCATAAACATAAATCTGGTCGATAACAGCATAAACGATGCTATTTTGTCAAAGAAATACACTCCAAATACAATCTGAAACAATGGAGTATTCTAAAAATATGTAAAAAAATAAAATAGAGTCAAAGTAGAGCCAATAGGCAAAAATAATCCTCGGAACACCACATAAATACGGCATCCGAGGTGTTTTTTCTTTTATTCCCACTCATTTACCCTTTTATTTCATACCGTGATATGGTATATAACTCGTACATCTTTTGCGCATCATTTGATACGTTTTTCATTCTGTCCGTATCGTTCAAAACCTAGTGTACCCAAATTGTACCCAACGGGCCTTATGGCTAAGGCATTGATTACACTAATTAACTTTTACAAGTACACATATCTGCAGCTCTTTTGATTTCGACATTAATGCAATCAAGCAGTCAAGTACATCTACCGTCTCATTATATGAAAATGACTGATTCTGGTAAAGTATTAAATCTCTTAAATACTCTT